>CATJJD010000429.1 GCA_949740385.1 uncultured Lachnospiraceae bacterium | reverse complement strand
TGCAAGGTGGAGCCGGAGACCATGCGGCAGATATCGGAGCAGCTTGCCGATACTCTGTCTGCTTCCACCCAAAACTGAAAACGACAGATGGCTTATTTTTCATGACTTTGCAGTCAGCTGGCTGCCATTCCCGTTCGGACATGCTCTCGCATGTTCTCCCAGAAGCAATGTCCGTCTGCCAGCGAAATCCCAACCTGTGAAAAGTAACGCCATTGTCATTTTGGGCTGTTTGACGTACATATTGACATAGAGAAAAAATTGTGTCATAATACAATTAACCAAAAGGTTAATTTGAAAGGTGATATATTAGTGGAAATAACATATACTAATAATAAGGTGAAAAGATATTTTGAAGATTATGTAAAGATGCAGAAAAAGCTACCTTTTGAATGGGTAAAAACAATAAAAAAGCATATGGATCGATTAAAGGCGGCAGAGTGTTTTGGAGATTTTTTAGAATTAGGATTGGGAAAACCGGAGCAGCTTGAGGGATATCAGCAAATTCGATATTCATTACACGTGGCCCCAAATGCCAGATTAATTGTTGAGCCGAATGCAACGAAAGATACTATTTTGGTTTGCACTGAAATTGAAGTGGAAGGAGTGAGCGATTACCATGGCAGTAAAGAAAATTGGTATATCTCGTGAGTTGATAATTCACCCAGGAGAAACGATTGCCGATGTATTGGAAGAACGCGGGATCACACAAGCGGAGTTATCGTCAAGGACAGGTGTTTCTCCTGCATATGTGAGTAATGTAATTGCGGGAAAGAAGGGAATATCTGCGAACTTTGCCATGGGGTTGGAATATGCATTAGGGGTACCAAAATCCTTTTGGTTAAATCTTCAGGCAAATTATGAGTCAGAACTTTTAGAATTAAATGAGCAACAAACAATTACTGAAGAAGAGCGAAGTTCAAGGGAAGAGTTGAAAGATATAGTAAAGTATTTAAGGAAAAGGGGAATGATGCCTGCGCGGGAAAAGATGGATGATTCTATTCTTTCTCTGCGAAAGGTATTACAAATCAGCAATATAGCGAATTTGAAAGAAATGATTCCGGTGGGAGCTTTTCGCATTGCTGCTAATACCACTGTAAACCCAAATGTGCTTGGGGCGTGGATTCGTTTGTGCCAGTTAGCCGGAAGTAATAAGGCTATGTCAACTAAGTTTGACAGGAAATATACCGATGATTTAATAAATGAAATAAAAAGTGTTATGTGTCAGAAAGATGTAAATATCCAAAGAGACTTAAAAAGTGTAATGGAGAAATACGGAATAGACTTTTCCGTTGCAAGAAATTTTAGAGGCGCGCCCGTGCAGGGATATATCTCTCAAAAAAGCGATGGAATATATCAGATGGTTTTGACGATAAGAGGCGCATATGCAGACATCTTTTGGTTTTCTTTATTCCATGAAATAGGTCATATTGTTAATGGCGATATAGGGAAAAATATTAAATTTTTAGATGATGGCAGTGATTTCGGCAAAGAGGCAGCTGCTGACCTGTTTGCCAGTAATATGCTTCTGTCTCCGGAAAGTTATAAAATGTTTATTCACAGAGGAGATTTTTCTATTGAAGCAATTTATAAATATGCCGAATCTCAGAAAGTAATGCCATTTATTGTCATAGGCAGATTGCAGAAAGAAGAATATTTAGATTACAGAACATTTAGTAATTATAAATTGCGATATAAATGGAGCGATTAGAGGACGAGGGCTAGATTGCATAATGGATGAAGCAGACATCTGCGGAACTTAAAACAGCAGATGACAGCAGAATGCCCCATAGGATTTGCGTCGGCAAGCTCTAAGCAGACGAAAATCCTATGCTAGAAAGGGCATGAAGCAGACATCTGCGGAACTTATAATAGGAGGACAAATCATATGTTATGTGTAAAAAACGGACTGATTCATGACGGAATCCACAGGGAAGCATTCAAGGGGGACAT
>CATJJD010000428.1 GCA_949740385.1 uncultured Lachnospiraceae bacterium | reverse complement strand
ATACTTGTAGCCCATCGCCTTCACATCGTCGAGCACCTCCGCTGTCTTCGTGGCGCCGTGTATATTGATAACCTTCTCCAGAATCTGCTTGATCTGCTTCTTGCCGACGTGGAAATCCACCTCAAGCTTAAGAGCATTTTCCGGATTGCTCCGATCTACAATCCCCAGATCCTGCGGTATAATCTCATTGAAAATCAAAAGTCCCAGCGTCGTCTTAACAAACCCGGCCACCTCGGTTCCGTCGGCCAGCTTCGCCTTACGGTACACATAGATAAACTGGTGAAGGGTAATCTCACCGTTCTCGTATGCAAGGAGCGCCTGGTTCATGCTTCCGAAACGATAGCCGAACACATCCATCGGCGTACAGAGCACACGGCGGTTGTTGTCCGTCACATCCTCGAACCAGATCAGATCATAAAGGCCGATCTCGCTCTTTCCGGTCTTCTCGTTCGGCGTCGTCAGCTTCTTAAGCTCCTCAAGGTCGCTGTACACCTGCTCCGAGACAGCCTTCGCCCCCTCCTGATCTCTGCGGTCCGCCAGCTTGTGCATGGTCAGGTAGTACACACCAAGGACCATATCCTGAGACGGAACCGCCACCGGACCTCCGTCCGACGGCTTTAACAGGTTGTTCGGAGACAGCAGCATAAAGCGGCACTCCGACTGAGCCTCCACGGAGAGCGGAAGATGCACCGCCATCTGATCGCCGTCAAAATCGGCGTTAAAGGCCGTACATACAAGCGGATGCAGCTTGATCGCCTTCCCTTCCACCAGGATCGGCTCAAAGGCCTGAATGCCCAGCCGGTGAAGCGTAGGGGCACGGTTTAGCATAACCGGATGCTCCTTGATAACCTCCTCCAGCACATCCCACACCTCCGGCTGCAGCCTCTCGACCATCTTCTTTGCGCTCTTGATATTGTGCGCCGTACCGTTGGCCGCCAGCTCCTTCATAACAAACGGCTTAAACAGCTCAATGGCCATCTCCTTCGGCAGACCGCACTGATAAATTTTCAGCTTCGGCTCCACGCAGATAACCGAACGGCCGGAGTAATCCACTCGTTTTCCAAGAAGGTTCTGGCGGAAACGTCCGCCCTTGCCCTTTAGCATGTCTGACAGCGATTTCAGCGCCCGGTTGCCCGGCCCCGTCACCGGACGGCCTCTGCGCCCGTTGTCGATCAGCGCGTCCACCGCCTCCTGAAGCATACGCTTCTCGTTGCGGACGATAATGTCCGGTGCTCCCAGATCCAGGAGCCTCCGCAGACGGTTGTTGCGGTTGATAATTCTCCGGTACAGATCATTTAAGTCCGATGTGGCAAAGCGGCCGCCGTCCAGCTGTACCATCGGGCGGATGTCCGGCGGAATCACCGGAATCACCGTCATAATCATCCACTCCGGCTTGTTGCCGGACTCCCGGAATGCCTCCACAACCTCAAGACGCTTGATAATGCGCGCCCGCTTCTGGCCTGTGGAGTTGTCAAGCTCCGCCTTCAGCTCTCCGGAATCCTTCTCCAGGTCGACCGCCTCCAGCGGCGCACGGATTGCCTCCGCCCCCATTCCGACGCGGAATGCGCCGCCGTACTGCTCTCTCGCCTCCTGGTACTCCGCCTCGGACAGCACCTGCTTGTATACAAGCGAGGTATCCCCCGCATCCAATACGATGTACGATGCAAAGTACAATACCCGCTCCAGCACACGCGGAGACAGGTCGAGAATCAGTCCCATGCGGGACGGAATTCCCTTGAAATACCATATGTGCGACACCGGGGCCGCCAGCTCAATATGGCCCATGCGCTCCCTGCGGACGCTGGACTTGGTGATCTCAACGCCGCAGCGGTCGCAGACAACGCCCTTGTAGCGGATTTTTTTATATTTGCCGCAATGACACTCCCAGTCCTTCTGCGGCCCGAAAATTTTCTCGCAGAACAGTCCGTCCTTCTCCGGCTTTAACGTTCTGT
>CATJJD010000427.1 GCA_949740385.1 uncultured Lachnospiraceae bacterium | reverse complement strand
TGTTTACAGATATACCATAACGCATAAAAGGAGAGGAAGGAATCAGGCAAGGAAGAAATTTGTCAGGACATCTATCGGCTCAGGCTGCAGGAAATTGCGGCGCCGCAATAAAGTAAGGTGAAGGAGGTACAACATGAATAGAAAAAAAGCAAGGGCCCTGATGCATGGAAAGGCGAAAGGGCTGAACATAAATGACCCAAGACAGGCACAGCAGATGCTTGAAAATTTGCCAATTGCCACATTGGTGGCCGGGATTAACAATAGTCTTGATATCCTGCAGAAGAGGGGCATTCCCATTTCAGACTGGGATCAGAAAAAGCGGGAGTTGTACAGGCTTAAGGTTTTTGGTGGAAAGGTTTATTTCCTGGCGGCTGAGCTGGACAGGCCCTGCCAGGAGGGTCAGTAAGGAGAGTGGTGGCAATGGATCAGAAAAATAAACAGCGGAAGGATGGAAAAAATGATGATAAAGAGCTGCTTAAGAAGTACCTGAATCAGTATTATAGTGACCGTATCAAGCGGACACAACTTGAAAAGCGGCTTAAAAGCATCAGGACAGAGATGGAGGCGCCTATAGGCGGCTACGGATATTCTCCGGTAAATTACGGAGGCACGAACAAGGTTGGCCCCGGCGCCGCTTCCTTCGTATACCGCATGAGCGAGATCGAAACCCGGATAGGGGAACAAAAAAGCCGGGTAGAAAAGGCGCTTTTAAAAGTCATGGATATTATGGACTTTTTGGAGGAAAGCAGCACGGAGCGGATGGTGTTGGAGCTTCGCTTTATTGATTGCAGGGGATGGGCAGCCATTGAGAAGGAGATGCACTTAAGCCGGAGGGCTTGTTTTGATTACCAGAATAGGGCCTTGGAGAAGCTTCTGCAATTCAAGAAAGTTAGAAGCATTTTGAAAGAATATAAAGGGAAGCTCTGAATAAAGGAGATAGACATGAATAATTTGCAGATTTTTGAAAATGAAGAGTTTGGACCGGTCAGGACAGTGACCATTGACGGCGAGCCGTGGCTTGTTGGGAAGGACGTGTCTAGAGCTTTAGGATATGGAGAAGGAAAATCTCTGAATAATGCAGTGGCAAATCATGTTGATGATGAGGATAAAGGGGTCACCGAAATAGTGCCCCCTGGCGGAAGACAGAAAATGCTCATCATTAACGAATCCGGCTTATATACCCTCATCTTCGGTAGCAAACTGGAAACCGCGAAACGGTTCAAGCATTGGGTAACAAGTGAAGTCCTCCCGGCGCTTCGGAAAACAGGACATTATGGAATGCCGAATGCAGGGGATTATAATGTAAAGGCTGCCAGCGTAGGCGAGGTTGTGAATCTTCTCCTGTTCACGAAAGAATCTATGGAGAGAAGATGCTGCGGACAACAGCAAATTGCGGAGGTTTCTGCCGAACTCTGCAGCCAGTTCAATATACATATGCCCAAAAGTTTTTTGGAATCACCGGATGCCCCAGAAAAAAAGGTGAAATTTGAAGCAGGGCAATCAGAGAATTTTGAGGAATACATAGGAGAACTGAAAGCGGCAACATGGGAGCGTAAGGGCCGGATGATGCTGACATGCAGACAGTTTTATGAATTTTGTACAGGGCATGGGATATATGCTAGGAAGTTCCGGAAATGGCTGTACCAGAATGGATATATTATGGCTTCAGAAAATCATGGGGTAATAAATTATTCTCTTACCATTTGGAAAATCGGAGGA
>CATJJD010000426.1 GCA_949740385.1 uncultured Lachnospiraceae bacterium | reverse complement strand
TGACCATTCTTTTCATTTTCTGCCAAGAGATACAATAAGCAAGCTAAACATCTTTCTGGACTACTTCGCAAGTCAGATTCAAACTTTATAATCGGCGGTTTTCCCTTTTTGATATTTTCTTTTGAAACCTTTTGTTTAACTCTACAGGAGAAGGATATGATGCTGCTGGAACGCCAGAACATGATTCTGGAATATCTGAAAAAGAACCGAAAGGCTACTACGAACGAACTCAGCGAAATGCTGGACGTGTCCGCAACAACGATACGGACGGACTTAAACCAGATGGAAAAAGAAGGTCTTCTGACGAAAACCCACGGGGGAGCCATCTTTCGGGAGCGGGATGAGCAAAAGCAGGAGCTCACCGTCCGGCCGTACCATTTTCAGGAGCGGGAGCTGGAAAACATCCGGGAGAAGGAGCAGATTGCAAAGAAGGCGCTTCCGATGATAAAGGACAATATGTGCATTATACTGGACGCAAGCTCCACCGCCTACACGCTGGCCGGAATGCTGGCGGGCTTTGGGAAGCTCACCGTCATCACAAACGGGATCTACACGGCGCTGGCCTTAAAGGATATGCCGGGCATCACCGTGATACTTGCGGGCGGGATCGTGACGCAGCAGTCCGCCTCCATCGAGGGGCTTCTGGGGCTGGATCTGCTCTCCCGCATCAACGCGGATGTGGCTTTTCTGTCGGCGAGGGGCTTTTCGATTGACGAGGGGCTGACGGATTTCAGCATATACGAGGCGGACTTAAAGCGCGAATTTGTCCGCAGAAGTGCGAAGTGCGTTGCGCTGGTGGATCACACAAAATTTGACACGGTGTCCATCTCAAGCTACGCGTCGGTGGACGACATCAATCTGGTGATCACCGACGACGGGATCTCTCAGACAACTGTGGAGCTGTATGAAAAGAGCGGCGTCTCGATCATCATATAGACATAAAAAACGGCAGACTAAGTCTGCCGTGTATGAGTCTGGGACTGCTCCTTTGCTTTCCGCAGATGGCGGCGCACCACAAAGAGCAGTGCAATGCCGACAATGGAAAGCAGATCTTCAAAAGACGATGTGTCGCCGATAATCATATGTCTGGTCACAAGAAAGATCAGCACCTCAATCACGTTGTCCGAGCTCGGTTTGCAGAGCATCTTGAGAAACTCCACGCCGACGACGATGGTAAACACGTCCTCCAGATAGGTGAGGAAGTCGTGGGGCGTTGTGCTTTTGGATGCAAATATGAGAATATTCGGAACAAACCGGATAATTGCGGTCGCGATGCCGATGAAGACGATGACCGCCAGAACCCATTCCAGCGCATCGCAGATTTTCTGAGAAACCGATCGGATTTTACTCCACATACTAAAACCTCTCCTGTCGCGCCGTTCCGGCCGTGCAAAATAAACAGAAAAAACCGAGTATCTCGCTTCGAATCTCATTAACAGACGTTACCTCCGCAGCCAGCTCCCTCCAGGCACCCTCACGGCACATGAGAGGTTCTGCTTAGGGCTGCTGCATTCCTGCCCTGACCCGGTTCACAGATTCCCATTGCGTAAGACCCGGACGTCAACGCCGCTTACGGAGGGCAGCTCCACCGATGAAGACCCTCCACGAGATGTCACCCCAACTATAGCGGATTGTTGGTGCAAGGTACCGCTACCACCCCGGCTACTCGGAGTCTTTAGTATAAGCCCTGGACACCGGTATTGTCAAGCAGTTCATCGTTTTTTCAAAAAACTGTTAAGAAAAGGCGGGCAGAGGTCGATACATGTAGTGACAGAGCACAAAAGAGAATAAATTTCTATACATTTTTAAAAAAAGACTAAAGTATCGGAAAGAATATCCGATAAATAATATGTAGAAAGCTTATTTTCATGGAAGAAAGGAGATGCTGTTATGCGTATAGATGCATATAACCAGGTTGCACAGGCCTACGGAGCTTCGAATTATGCGAAGGCAACAGGCAAGACATTAAACGCCGAAGGACAGAGAGATCAGATTTCGATTTCACAGGCAGGGCGCGACTATCAGGTTGCAAAGAATGCAGTATCGGAAGCTTCTGACATCAGGGAGGATAAAGTATCCCGGCTGAAAGAGCGGATTGAGTCAGGAACTTATTCCGTGGATGCGGGAGCTTTTGCAGACAAACTATTGAAGAAGTTCAATACGCTTGTGTAGTCCGTAGTGTTTTAAATAAGAACATTACCAGTTTATGAGGAAAGAAATGTGGCAAGTTTAGTTGAAGAGCTAGTGAGCGTCCTGGAGGCGGAAGAAAAAATCTATCAGACAATGTTTGAATACGGCGAGCGTAAACGAGAGGTGCTGATAGCGGCAGACGTCGCCGGTCTTGAGGAGGTTACGACTCTGGAGCAGCTGAAAAGCGACGAGCTGATCAGTCTGAGCAACCGTCAGATTCAGGTGCTTACGGATATTGCTACCGTGCTGGGGATGAACCAGGGGAAGATGACCGTGTCAAGGCTCATCGGCTGTCTCGGTTCCCAGCCGCAGGTGCAGCAGCAGCTTACGGATGCCAGAGATCGCCTCATAGAAGCGGCTAACAGGATGAAAAGCCTGAACGATGAGAATATCATTCTGATCAAACAGGCGATCGAGCTGAATGAGTTCGATCTGACTTTGTTCAAGAGTTTGCGCCAGGCCCCTGAGACTGCCAATTATAACAAGAGCGCCTATAATACAGGCACTCTGTTAGGCAGTAGCGACTTCGATGCAAAGCAGTAAACCAAGGGAGGATTGAGGCATGGCTAACGGATTTGGAAGCCTTTATGTGGGCGCGGCCGGGCTCAGGAGCGCGCAGAATGCACTGAATACAACAGCGAACAACATGGCGAATGTGGACACCAAAGGGTATGTCCGCCAGCAGGTTCGTTACGCTGATATGAGCTATGATAAGCTTAAAGCACCGAGATCCAATGTGAACATCCAGCAGTCAGGTCTGGGCGTATCCATTGGCGATGTTGTGCATGCGAGGGATATTTTCCTCGACAAGACCTACCGGCAGGAGGTGGGGCGCAGAGATTTCTACGGCGTGCGCTATGAGACGGTGGAGTATGTGGAAGACCTGATGCAGGAGCTGAACGGCAAAGAGTTCAAAGAGACCGTCAACGACCTGTGGCAGGCGTTTCAGGAAATGTCCACGAAGGTGGGTGTTTCGATTTATCAGAACCTTGTGCTTCAGAAAGCGGAGCTTCTGGTGAGCCGGGCGCAGAATCTTTACAATGATTTAAAGAATTATCAGAGCAATATCAACGAACAGATTAAGGAAGACGTAAACCGGGTCAACGAGATCGGCAATAAGATCTACGAGCTGAACCTGCAGATTCAGAAGGTGGAGGCGGCAGGCGTGGAGACCGCCATGACGCTGAGAGACGAAAGAGACAACCTGCTCGACGAGCTGGGCAGCTACGGGCGGGTTGAAGTGACCGAGGACGCCACCGGCTTTGCCTATGTGGACTTTGAGTCGACGCGGTTTGTGGATGAGAACCGTTGCTACAATATGGGACTGCAGGAGGATGATGCCACGGGCTTTTACACGCCTTACTGGCCGCAGCTCTCCACAACGTCAGCCGACAACTACGTGCCGGTTTTCCACATGGACAACGAGATTTCATCCGAGATGAACACCGATGTGGGAAGCATCAAGTCCAAGCTGATTGTCCGCGGAGATAAGTTCGGCAAGGAGGCGGATCTCGGCGTTTCAAACGGATCGAACCCGGCAAACTACGACAAGGTTGTACTCAACACGCTGGTGCGGGTGGAAGCGCAGCTCGACACGCTCTTCTCCACCATTGTGCGGAAGATGAACGACATCTTTGCGCCGAATGTGGATGCGAAGGATAACGCGGATCTGACAGCGGCGGCCGCGGCAAACGGTGATATAACCGGTACGCTGGATAACGGCGCCAGCTTTACGTTCAACCTGAACGATGCGAAGATTCTGGATGCGGAGAACTGTGCGAGAGGCGCGGACGGCGAGCTGCCGCCGCGGGAGCTGTTTGTACGTTCCGGATGTGAGCGCTACACGAAGGTCAGCGTGAACGGAAAAGAGTACTACGTATATAATGAAGAAGACCCGGACAATATGGGCACAAACTACGCCATCGGATCGGTGGGCATCAACCAGGAGCTGGTAAAGCAGATCACCCTGATGCCTGCGTACACGGCAAACGGAGCCGTCGACTACGAGTTCGGCAAAAAGCTTGCGGCGGCCTGGGAGGAGACCGATATGCGTATCAGCCCTTATGACGCGAAGCCGTGCTCACTGGCGAACTACTACGACAGAGTGGTGATCGAGCTGGGAACCGAGGGCGACACCTACCGGTCCATTGAAGATACGCTAAACGGCAGCGTGAACTACTACGATAACGAGCGCCAGAAGATCAGCGGCGTTTCCTCCGACGAGGAGCTGACAAGCATGATCAAATATCAGTCCGCATACAATGCGGCCAGCCGGTATATGACGGTGATCAGCCAGATGACAGAGCTGATCGTTACAGGGCTGATCTGACACTGATACCCGGTAAGACAGACACAGAAGGGAGAGCATTTTATGCCTTCACAATTTTTCGGACTTAACATTGCCGGAAGCGGCCTGAGAGCCTTTCAGGCATCGCTGAACACGACGGCAAACAATATTTCCAACGTCCAGACGGTGGGCTACACAAGACAGACCACGAACCTGGCGGCGACGGATCCGCTCCGCGTATACGCGCGCTACGGCAGCACCGGAACCGGCGTGGATGTGATTTCCATCACCCAGGAGCGCAACCTCTACTACGACACAAAGTACTGGAAGAACTGTTCGAGCGTCGGCTTCTTTTCGCAGAAGCTGCACTATCTGAATCAGGTGGAGGAGGTTTTTAAGAACGACGAGACGCAGACCGGCTTTAAGACCATCTTCGACAAGATGTTCGGCGGTCTGGATACCTTAAAGACCAACGGCGCGGATCTGAGCGTGCGGACACAGTTTATCAATGAGGCGCAGAAGCTGTGTACCTTTTTCAATTCGCTGTCCGTAAACTTAAGAGAGCTTCAGGAGGACTGCGACGAGGAGATCAAGACCACGGTGGCAACGATCAACTCCATCTCGGAGAAGATTGCGACGCTCAACAAGCAGATCAATCAGCTGGAGATGCGCGGCGGCCACGCAAATGAGCTGCGGGACGAGAGAGCGCTGCTTGTGGATGAGCTTTCCGCTCTGGTAAATGTGGAGACACAGGAGTTTGCGGTGCACAACTCCTACGGACAGGATCTTGGAGGCACGAACTACCGGGTGATTATCAACGGTCAGGTGCTGGTGGACGGCAACGATTACCGCTCTCTGGAGTGCGTTTCCAGCGAATACAAGAACAATCTTTCCGACATGGAGGGAATGTACTCCATCATCTGGACGGACACGAAGATGGATTTTCCGGCCACGTCCGGCGTCGCCAGCGGATCGCTGAAGGGGCTGTTTGAGGTTCGCGACGGAAACAATAAGGAGAATCTGAAGGGGACGATCACCGCAACCGGCACGGCTGTGGTGGACGGAAAAAACGTCACAACCCTCACGATTGAGAACCCGACGGTCACGGATCTGAACGCGCTGAATATTCCGGAAAAGGGACAGATCACCATCAACGGCAGGCACTACACCTATGACGGCTGGAGGGCGAACGCCAACGGGGACGGCGTACAGTCCTACACGTTTAACCTCACCGAGGAGCTTCCGGCGGGGACGGCAGCAAGTCTGACGGGCAAGACTCTTGAGTGCGGCAAGTCGGTGGACGCCATGGGCGTGCCTTACTATCAGGCGCAGATCAATGAGTTTATCCGCAACTTTGTGCAGCAGTTCAACAATATTGAGCGCTACGGTGTGGACGGAAAGCCGGCGATAAAACAGGATGCAAACGGCAACTGGGTGGAGGACGACAGCAAGTACGGCGTAGATCTGTACGGCAACAAGATGGGCTCCTTCTTTGTGGGCGAATCCGCAAAGGGCGACATCTACGATCTGAAGGACTACACGAGTGAAATTCTGAATGCAACCATAGGGGCGGCGGGAAGCACGGATCCGAAAGATTATGTTTACACCGTTTCGTCTTCCGACGATACTTACTATAAGATTACCGGAAGCACCGTGCGGGTGAACGAAACGTCCCTCAAGGATGCGAACTACTTCAGCACGGCGACGGAGATTGTAAACGGACAGGACAGATATGATATTGCGGAGAAGCTTCTGACACTCAAAGCGGATGCAAAGATCGTCCGCGGTGGCGGGGCGACATGGTTCCTTGAGAAGGGGTTCTCCGATGTAACCGTGGATGTGCAGAAGACGGGAATACATACCGAGAATTATCTCAACATCCTGCAGGTGGTCGGAAACCAGAGAACTTCGGTGTCCGGCGTCGACGAGGACGAGGAAGCGATGAACATTATCAAATTCCAGAACGCGTACAATCTCGCGTCGAAGATGATCTCGGTCATGTCGGAAATCTACAACAAACTGATTAACGAGACAGGAGTCACCTAAAGAGGGTGACTCCTCTTTTTAGCAGATTTTCTGTCAGTATTCGAAAAAAGGCTAAAGTTTGCCACCCGGTGTCCGATATATAATACATAGCACATGGAGGTGCTTTGTATTCACACGGAGGTGTATCCCAAAAAGAACAGAAAAGAAAGACAGGGGGAATACACATGAGAATTACCAATAATATGATCACAAGCAACACCAAGTACAATATCAACGCAAACAAGGTGCTTGTGGATAAATTCAATACGCAGATGACGACACAGAAGAAGATCAACAAGGCGTCCGACGACCCGGTTATCGCGATCCGCTCTCTTCGCATGCAGACGAACCTGAGCCACCTCACCCAGTATCTGGACAACAACATTGAGGATGTGCAGGCCTGGATTGATGTGACCCACACCGCAATGAATAATATGAAGGAGGTACTGGACCGCATCCGCACGCTGTGCGTCGACGGTTCCACCGATTCGAAGGAGTCGCTGGACCGGGAGACGATTTTAAAAGAGCTTAAGGCCATGCAGGATCAGGTGTACACCGAGGCGAATGCGGATTATGCCGGCAGAACCATATTTACCGGATACCGCACCAACTGCCAGTTTACGTTTATGGACGACGAGCAGAACACAACCTACGAGATCACGCAGAAGTTCACCTACGAGGACCTGATGGATAAGCGCTATTACTCCGGTGAGGCCGAGGTTCCGGTGGACGCGAATACGCCGAGCACGACGGAGATCGAGAGGGCGACTTACAGCAGGCTCCGGCTGGCGTACAATCAGATCGGGGCCCTCACGGATTCCGGGTATAATGCGTCTCCTGAGATTACAATCGGAGGTACGGCGCAGAGGGTCACGGAATATGCGACCCAGCAGGACTGGATTGACGCCAACATTGCGGCCGGCAAGGGTGAACTGGAAATCGGAGATAACGATGTGATTTTCATTCGGGATACGGGGGAGGTTATTTTCGGAAAAGACATCGCTCACGATATAGCACAGAACAAGAAGGAAGTGGAGGTTCACTACAATAAGAAAGGCTTTGCCGAGGGTGAGCCGCGCCCGGAGTATTTCTTCGACTGCACGATGCAGACGCAGGATATGAAGGATAAGGTTGTCTACACCAAACAGGAGCAGAAGATTCACTACACGATTTCCAACGGCATCACCATCCCGGCCAACACGGAAGCCAGCGACATTCTGTCTCCGGACATCGGGCGGGATATAACGGAGCTGATCGATATTGTGTCGGCTGCTGTCAATGCGGACGCGAAGGTGGCGAAGATTGAGCAGATGATGGGGCGTGACCAGTATTCGGACGAGGATTCTCAGAAGGTGCTTCAGGGCTACCTGGATGCGGCCAAGAAGGAAGCAGCCTACGCCAACGACAATCTGCAGAAAACCTTCAGCCAGTACATCACGAATTTTGACAACTATTTTGAGGATGTGAACATCGGCATCACGAATCTCGGAAGTCTGGAGAACCGCCTGGATATGACGAAGACCCGTGTGGAGAACCAGAAGGAGACGGTAGAGCTTTTGAAGGCGGGCAACGAGGACAGGGACATTTCCGACATTATCATTGACTACTACGCATCCTACAATGCGTACACGGCGAGCCTGACGGCGGCGTCAAAGGTAGGCCAGCAGACGCTGCTGAATTACCTGTAGTAACAGACAACACACTATCGCGGAGCGAGGAGAAAAAGACCATGAGGGTAACAACAAGAATTTTTGGGGAAATTGAGATTGCGGATGAGAAGATCATCCGTATGGAGCGGGGAATGATCGGTTTCCCGGAACTGAACCGTTTTGCACTGATTTACGACGAGGAAAAGGGGCAGAGGGAGTCCTCCATCATGTGGCTGCAGTCGATGGACGATACGGATATTGCTTTTCCGGTTATGGACCCCCATGCGGTGAAGGAGGACTACAATCCGAACGTCAGCGAGGAGATCGTTGCACCGCTGGGAACGCTTACGGACGATAATACTTATGTGCTGGTGACCGTCACCGTGCCGAAAAATATTGAGGAATTTTCCGTTAATCTGAAAGCGCCGATCGTTGTGAACATGGATAACCTGAAGGGGATGCAGCTTATTGTAGAGGATGATTATCCGATCAAGTACAGGGTTTATGAGATGCTCAAGGCAAACAACGGGAAAGCGGGTGAGTAAGATATGTTGGCATTAACGAGGAAAAAGGGCGAAGCCCTGGTCATTAACAACAATATCGAGATCACCGTGCTTGAAATCCGCGGAGATCAGATTAAAATCGGCATATCCGCGCCGAAGGATGTGCCGGTGTACCGCAAGGAGGTTTACCTTCAGATTCAGAAGGAGAACGCCGCCGCAATCAATATTGACGGTCTGGAGATGCTAAAAGGCCTGATAAAACAATAAATATTCTAAAAATTTATCGGAGGGTGTTAACTTTTGGTTGACATCCTCCGATATTTACACTAGAGAACCGTTATTGACTTCTTTAATATTCAAGAGGGTTAGATACAGGAAGAGAGGCTTTGGTCAATAGCACAATAAAGGTGAGAGACAGGAGGGAATCATCATGGCAATTGAAGCAATCAAAGGCGCAGCAATGACGTATCAGGGAAGTGTGTCAACTGCAGAGGTTCGCGAGGCAGCAAGGCCGAAAGCGGAGACAAGCGAGATTATCAACGTCTCGGAATCCATCTCAAGAAATACAGTGTCCCTGAATACGAAGGAAGCGAGCGGCGACGGCTCGGGCGAAGGTGCGAATCAGCAGCAGAACCAGGAGCCGCAGTCATCATCCAACAGGAAGGCAGTGGAGGACATCAATAAGAAGGCAGTCAATTCGGAGGCAATTTTCGGCATCCATGAGGGAACGAACCGCGTCACGATCAAGCTTGTGGATCGGGACACGAAGGAACTGATCAAGGAGCTTCCGCCGGAAAAAACACTGGACATGATCGCCAAGATCTGGGAGATGGCCGGCCTTATGATAGATGAGAGAATGTAGGAATCGGACAGTAAAGGTAAGGAGGAAATGCTATGGCAATGAGGGTATCCGGAATTAATTCCGGCCTTGATACAGACGCTATCGTTCAGGAGTTAGTGTCTGCGTACAGCAAGAAGACTGAGAAATACGAGAAGGAACAGACCAAGGTCGGGTGGAAGCAGGAGATCTGGAAGGGCCTGAACTCGAAGGTTTACGGCCTGTACACGAAGCTCTCCAATATGAGATATTCCGGCGCATATGCGGTTAAGACCGTAAACTCGTCGGATACAACAAAGGCGACCGTCAGCGCCAGCGGCAATGCGGTTAACGGAACGCATAAGCTGAATGTGCTTCGGACGGCGCAGTCTGCGTATCTGACAGGCGGGAAGGTGGAAGCCGGGATAGGCAGGGAGCTTGATAAGGTTCACCTTAAGGAGCTGGGGATTACGGAAGAATCAAGCATCCGTGTAAGAACCAAGAACGAGAAGGGTGAGTGGAACGAGGAATATACGGACATCAAGCTTAACCCGGACAGTACACTTGAGGAAGTGACGACAGAGCTTCAGAAAGCCGGCCTGACGGCCAGCTATGACACGAACCACGGCCGTTTTTATATCAGCTCCAAAACCAGCGGAACAAAGAGCGACTTCGAGATCGTGGCGCCGACTACGGTGAAGGTACCGAAGACGGATGAGAACGGAGAATTTATCAAGGATAAATATGGTAATGTAATAATGGAAGAGAAGGATATGCCGGAAAATGATCCGCGTATTCTTGCATCCAAAAAGCTCTTAAGAGCGCTTGGACTGGAGGAGTCCAGTGCGAAAACCGGACAGGAAATAAAGGCTACGAATGATCAGACCGTAATAAGCGACAAGACAATTATGGGTAACCTTGGTTACGCCAACAGCACAGGTCCGAGTGAACTGTATTATACAACAGCAGACGGCAGGCAGGATAAGATTACATTCGACTGGGATACACGAATTGAAGACATCGTAAAGCAGTTCAGAGATCAGGGCGTTGACGCAGGGTTTGATGCAGAGACAAAGAAGCTTGTTTTCTACGATGATATTACATTCGATCCGAGGGGCGACGCCAATGCGGAAGCCGGGATGAAAATGCTCGGACTTCAGACACTTGACGAGTCTGACGGCGGAGAGAGAAACCCGATTAAGATGCAGGGACAGGATTCGGTCATTGTTCTGGATGGGGTTCGCTACACAAGCTCGACAAACGAGTTTTCGGTCAACGGGCTGAATATTACCGCGCAGGGCGTGACGGATAAGCTGGATACCCCGGATGATCCGGATTTCCTGAATGTGAAGGATAAGGATCTGGGAAGCGGCGTCTCCATCAGCACCAACACCGATACACAGGGACTTTACGACACGATAAAGAATTTCCTGACAGAGTACAACGCGATTATCAACGAGATCACGAAGCTGTACAACGCCGACTCCGCAAAGGGGTACGAGCCGCTGACCGACGAGGAGAGGGACGCAATGTCCGACACCGAGATCGCGAAGTGGGAGACAAAGATCAAGGATTCGCTGCTCCGCAGAGACAATTCTCTGGGAACCATTATGAATACAATGATGCGGGCGATGAACACGGCGGTCAATGTGAACGGCCAGTCAATCAATCTGACCACTTACCGCATCCATACAATGGGCTTTTTGAATGCCGTCGACAACGAGCAGAATGCGTTCCACATTGACGGGGACGAGGAGGATGAGAACACCGCAGGAAACAAGGATTACCTGATGGCGGCAATCAAGGAAGATCCGGACACCGTGGTTGAATTCATGAAGCAGCTCTCCACCAATCTCTACAATGCGATTGACAAGGAGATGCAGGGCAACTCTCTGAGAAGCAAATATAAAATCTACAACGACAAGGAACTGGATAAACAGTACAAGAACTACACGCAGACCATCAAAGAGTGGGAAAAGAAGGTTGCTGCAAAGGAAGAGTACTATTACAAGAAGTTCTCCGCAATGGAGACTGCATTGGCGAAGCTCAACAGTCAGCAGAGTTCTCTGGCAGGACTGCTGGGCAACTAAACGGACGGTGTTCGACAGGAGGGATCATCATGGTTCAAAACAGAGCATATTCTGCATATAACAATGGAAAAGTTCTTACGGCGACACCCGCAGAGCTGACGCTGATGTTGTATGAGGGTGCAATCAAATTCGCTAATATTGCGATTGTTGCAATCGAAAAGAACGATATTGAAAAGGCGCACAATAATATTATTAAGACGGAGCGCATCATTATCGAGTTCCAGTCCACACTGGATCATCGGTATGAGGTTGCGAAGGACTTCGATGCCGTGTACTCCTATCTCATCCGCAGACTTCGCGACGCGAATTTTAAGAAGGACCCTGAGATTCTGGAGGAGGTGCTCAGGCATCTGCGCACCATGCGCGATACCTGGAAGGAAGTTATGGATAAAACTGCCAACGGGACGAAGGTTGCCGTATCTTAGACGCGTCGGGTGTGTTTGCAGACGCATGAATAAGCCCTTAAGGGCCCTGGAGATTATAACGATATGGAAGAAACCTATATATCTATCATGCAGCAGAGCCTGAAGAAGAAGCTCGCTGTCCTTGACGAGATCGTGCGTCTGGATGACCTGCAGAAGGATCAGCTGACGAACGACGACTGTCCGGTTGAACAGTTTGACGAGACGGTTGAGGATAAATCCCGTTTAATTGAGCAGCTGGAGCTGCTGGACAGCGGCTTCGAGAAGCTCTACGCACAGGTTGCGAAGGAGCTTGAGAAAAACAGAGAGGCGCATGCTGATGAGATCCGGCAGATGCAGGATATGATCCGCAGCATTACGGACAAAAGTGTGATGATTCAGGCACAGGAGGCCCGCAACAAGAGCCTCATGATGCAGAAATTCGGCGCCGTCAAAAGGCTGGCGAAGGACGTCCGCGCCAACAGCAGGGCGATCAGCGGCTATTATAAGACGATGGACCGCACCAGGTACATGGACCCTCAGTTCATGGAAAAAAAGCAATAGCAGCAGAGAAATAAAAAATTTCTCTTTCGCTATAAACAAATCGGAGATTGCAGTCGATATATGTATTAAGTAACAAAGGCTCATCTTTGATTACCTCAACAGTGAGGAAAAGGCCGGAAGGAGCGTACGGCTTGAAGGCTTTTGATTCACAAAAACTCGGCGGTTATGCGGTGACGCATCCCAACGGGTGTATAACTTCATAACTGCCATAAAACGACCGCAGGGAAGCGGGGGATATTTTCAAGGAGGAAAAAATTTATGGTAGTACAACACAACATGCAGGCGATGAACGCCAACAGAATGCTCAATGTAACGACATCTCAGCAGGCTAAGACGACTGAGAAGTTATCCAGCGGTTACAAGATTAACCGTGCAGCGGACGATGCAGCCGGACTTTCTATCTCTGAGAAGATGCGCAAGCAGATCAAGGGACTGGATCAGGCTTCTACGAACGCACAGGACGGAATTTCAGCAGTACAGACAGCTGAAGGTGCTCTTACAGAAGTGCATTCTATGTTACAGCGTATGAACGAGCTGGCAGTACAGGCAGCAAACGGAACCAACAGCGAGTCCGATCGTACTTCCATCCAGAACGAGATCGACCAGCTTACAACAGAGATTGATCGTGTTGCTGAGACAACCAAGTTCAACGAGACTTACCTCTTGAAGGGCAACGGCAAGAAGGCTACACTTACAATCGCTGCAAAGGATGCTGGTATTGCAGGCAGACTGACAGGCGTTGGAACCGGTACAGCAACATTCAAGATGGACGCACTCAAGACCGGGCAGACAATCAACATCGGCGCTAAGGGCTACACAATCGGTACATCAATCGGTACTGTAAAGGATATGGTAAACAATGCCAAGGCTGGCAGCGTAGTTACCATCAACGGAACCGAGTACAAGATCGTAGCCAAGAAGACCACCGAGGGCCACATCGACAACGAGTATACCGCAGCAGATCTGAAGCAGCTGATCAAGGACGGTGACAAGGTTATCGTTGGAACCCACACCTATGTGGCTGCTAAGATGACGGGCGGCGTCAGCAATAACGACGCTTCTATCGTTGCAGCGACAAAGGCTTACTCTCTGATTAAGGATGAACTGAGAAAGGCAAGCTCTATCGGAACGGATCCTGGAAAAGAGGCAGTAGTTACGACAAAGAGCGGTATTGCAGAATTCTCTACCAGCAATACGCAGGCAGTCTTCCAGATTAAAGAGGGAAGTGTTCAGACGAAGCAGGCTCTGCAGATGGGCTTACACGTAGGCGCAGATGCGGACGGAACCAACAAGATCACGTTCAACATGAACACGATGGATTCCGCAGGACTTGGCGTTAAGGGCGTCACTCTGGTAGATGCTTCCGGAGCAAAGGCTACCTACGCAATCGACGCGATTGCAGAAGCAGTTTCAAAGGTTTCCGCTCAGAGATCCGCACTTGG
>CATJJD010000425.1 GCA_949740385.1 uncultured Lachnospiraceae bacterium | reverse complement strand
TGGTGGCCGGGGACACCCTTGAGCGGGGGGACAGAGAGCGGCGTAAGAGGGGGATACCGTTTCACGAGCGCCTGGTCCGCGCTCTGTTTTTTTCGCTGGACCGTGTGTTCGAGCTGGTGTGCGGAAGGAAAAAGCATGACAGTGAAAATGCATACCGTTTTTTTCGGGAAGCGTCTGCCATCGCGCCTGTGTTCGTCTCGGCCGGAAACCACGAGGATTATTTTGAGCCGAAGGACCTTCGGTTGATGAAAGAGAGCGGTGCGACGCTTCTGGACAACGCCGACTGTCCGGTTCTGGTGAAGGGAATGCAGATAAAAGTCGGCGGTCTGTCGACGGAGGCAGACGAGGCGTGGCTTCGCAGCTTCTGCGAGGAGGGCGGGTATCGGATTCTTCTCTGCCATCACCCGGAATACTACCGCCGTTATCTGCAGGAATGTCCGCCGGATCTGGTGCTGTCCGGACACGCCCACGGCGGGCAGCTTCGAATCGGAGAGCAGGGCATTTACGCGCCGGGGCAGGGGCTGTTTCCGTTGTACACAAAGGGCGTCTTTGACGGGCGTCTCGTTGTCACGACCGGCTGCGCCAACACCGCCGCAATACCCCGGTGGGGCAATCCCTGCGAGGCGGTGGCGGTACACCTTAAGCCCCGTCGGGACTTACCGTAACGGGAGGTTAACATAGGAATTTATCTGAAACCGAAAAACAAAATTTTCGGGGAAGCAGTCCGCCCAAAAATCTATGTGGACAAGACCGGAATGCCTGCGGCCTGCTACAGCCGCGGCTGTGACTCGGCGGAGCTGTTTCGGGGACTTGAGATCGAGCGTGGCGATTCCTTTTAAAAAACCGGAATTGCTACGATGTAATTTTTATGAATATCCAGCAGTTTCTGATTGAAGCGGGCAGCGGAATGTAATCGAGTACCTGGAGCAGGAAGTGCAAAAGCTGTGTGACCGGTTCGGATGGATATGGCAGAGACAAAAAGCTGGTATGACGGATACCGGTTTCGCGAATTCGGCTATGATGCAAAAACCGGGGAGGCATTTATCCCGAACCGGGAAATCGCAGGAGAAAATGCGATCAGACGGCAGAATCGGCCATCGAACAGCTCCGAAGAAAACGGTACGCAAAAGCGCCGGAAGGGTATGAGGGCGAAATTCTGTTTGCGGGCATCAGCTATGACCGAAAAGATAAGCGCCACAGCTGTCAGACTGAGACACAGCCGGCACACGCCCCGGCTGTCGAAACACCACGCTTCCTGCATCCTTTTGAAGCAATATGAAATTTTTTCGGATTTTTTCAAAAAAGTACTTGCATTCCTGTCAGGTCTGTGATAGTATAATAAACGGTTCGTTGGTCAAGAGGTTAAGACGCCGCCCTCTCACGGCGGAAACACGGGTTCGATTCCCGTACGGACTGCTCACAGACGAAGCGCCCCTCTGGCGGATACCGGAGAGGCGTTTCGGGCGAAAGAAGCAGTATGAAAAAAGAAAAATAAAAATTTCAAAAAAGTACTTGCATTCCTGCCGGATCTGTGATAATATAATAAACGGTTCGTTGGTCAAGAGGTTAAGACGCCGCCCTCTCACGGCGGAAACACGGGTTCGATTCCCGTACGGACTGCTC
>CATJJD010000424.1 GCA_949740385.1 uncultured Lachnospiraceae bacterium | reverse complement strand
ATGTGTTGACTGCGGTACATGTGCTGGTGTCTGCCCGACCGGAGCAATCTCTCAGGGTTAATCGGCATTTACATGAATGAATGACAGAAAGAGTGAGAGGACATGCCTCTCACTCTTTTTCTATGACCGCCCGGCGGATCATTGGGATTCGGATCGTGACCTCGCAGCCCTTCCCCGGGGAGCTCTCGTAGTGCAGTCCGTAGCCCTCTCCGTAGAGCAGCCCGAGCCGGTTGTGGATGTTGCAGACCGCGATGTTGGTGCCCTTTGTCCGGTGGACGTTCTGCTCCGAGAGAATGCCGGAGAGTACGTCTCCTGACATGCCCACGCCGTCGTCCGACACAAGAATACAAATATCGTTCTCCTCCTGCCATCCGGTAATCACAATCGTTCCGGTTTTGGATTCCGTCTCCAGAATGCCGTGGAGGATGGAGTTTTCTATGATGGGCTGCAGCGTCAGCTTCGGAATCTGATAGTTGGACAGCTCGTCCGGCATATCCGCCACAAACACAAATGAATCCGGGTATCGCATATTCTGCAGCTGCATGTAGGTGTTGACGTGCTCTAACTCCTCTCCGATGGTCGCGGCGCTGTTTTTCCGGCTTAAGGTCAGCTTGTAGAAGCGGGCCAGAATCTGGATGACGGAGCTGGCCTCCTGCGCCTTTCCCTGCAGCACCATCCAGTTGACAACATCCATCATGTTGTAGAGGAAATGGGGGTTGATCTGCGCCTGCAGCGCGTTGAACTCCGATATGCGCAGCTCCTCGGCGGATTTCTCCTGCGCCCGCATAAGCTGGTCGATGGTGTTTATCATGTAGTTGTAGGTTGCGATCAGCTCTCCCACCTCATCCTTCATCTGAGGCTCCGGCATGGGGACGAAGGTTCCGGTCCTTACGCTTGTCATCTGTCCGATGAGGGAGGATATGCGCGACGTCAGCGAGCGGGTCAGCGTAAGGCCTACGCCGATAGCCGCCAGAATGCAGGAGGCGCTGATGGCGATAAAGGCCGTCACGGTGCGGTGGGTCGTCTCGATCAGCGGGCCCTTCGGCGTCACCGTCACCATGAGCCAGTTGGCGTTCGGTATATAGTGGAACGCGGCGTACACCCGGTTGCCCAGCACGTCCTTCTCGATAAAGCTGTTGGAGGACAGGAGCGAGTGCTGAATCTCGGAGTAGTTCAGCCGGTAGATGCCGGCCAGCGAGGCGTCGGTTGCGGCGACGGTGGCATCCCGCTCGTTGATGATGTAGGAGACGCTGTCCGGCTGCGTCAGGTTGTCCGTCAGCACGTCGGTGTATATGTCCGACGGGTAGTACAGGGCGATGTAGCAGGGGTAGAGACTGTTTTTGTAGTTCAGGTAGCTGCGGCATATGTAGGCGCAGTCGCCGTAGACGGCGGCCTCCCTGGGGCCGAGATACAGCGGCGGGCAGTGGAGGGCGGTGTAGTTGCCGCTGCGGAATATGCCGTGCCAGTAGGTGCCGTTGGCCCCGGCTTCCGGGACAAACAGATCTTCGGAGGCATCCGAGGAGAAAAAGTCAAACTCCGCCGCGGGCAGTGACAGATAAAAGCGGACGGCGGAGAGGGGCGTGCGGTCCACCAGCGTCTGTATATAGTCGGCGAAGGCCTCGGCGCTTTCGCTCTCTGACAGGGCCAGGGGAGGTTCCTTCAGGGGCTCCTCAAAGAGTTTGCGATAGTATCCCTGGGAGCGAATCCCGTCCATACAGTCCATGACGGAGGCAACAGAGGCCTCAACCTGAGGCGCTATGGCGTCCGTCGCCACCTGCTGGCCCCGGATGGTGTCCGCGATCATCATGTCGTACAGCCGCCCGGAGTACATGACGGCAATGATAATGACCGGAATCATGGCCGCCAGAACGACGCAGATGGTCAGCTTGATGCGGATGCTCAGCCGGTAGTAAAAATTTTTTATACTGCACAGTAAGTTCATTTCTTAATCACCTGTTCGCGGTACTCCGACGGGGAGAAGCCGGTGTACTTGCGGAAGCTCTTGCTGAAATAGTTGCCGTCGTTGTAGCCCACCTGGCTGGAAATGTCGTTGATGCGGCTGCGGGGATCGGCCAGAAGCTGCGCTGCCTTTTTCATGCGGAAGTCCGTGATGTACTGGTTCAGTGTCATCCCCGTCTCGTTTTTGAAAAAGGTGCATGTGTAGGATGCCGACATGTTCACATGCTCGCTGATGGACTTCACGGAAAGCCCCGCATCCGGATAGTGTGCGCCGATGTACTCCCGGATCATGTAAATGATGGAGTTCTCGGGGCTGCGGTTCCTGAAGTCTCTGAAATAGGCTGCCGTCTTTTCCGACAGTATGCGGTGAAGCTGAAAAAAAGAGAAGCAGCTGTCCATAATGTCCATAATGTTGTCCTGATTTTCCAGCACGAAGTCCGGGTGAAGCTGGTTTTGCTTGCGCATGCGGTACAGGCAGGAGAACATCTCGTAATAGATGCCCTTAAGCCGGTTTGGGAGCATTCCGGTGCGGTGGCGCAGCAGCTGTTCGAGGCTGTTCAGCGCCTGCTGCACCTGATCCTCGCCGCCCTCGCCCAGGGCGGTAATGTAGCGGTTCACCTCCTCGTGAATCCGGGCCGTGTCCGCTACGGGCAGGGCGGACATGTCTTTTGCGGTGAGAATGCTGCCCGGCTCGAAGAAAAAGCTGCTCTGCAGCGCGATGACTGCGGACTCGTAGGAGTGGTACGCCTCGGAGACGCCGGACGCGGTGTCTCCGATGGCGATGCAGCGCTCCCTGCAGGAGGCAAAAATGCGGTTCATCTCCTGGGCGATCAGCTGCAGGGAGTCGTCCAGCGTGCAGTGCTCCCCGAATATGTGAAAAACCAGGTGGTGGATGCGCTTCTCACTGCAGATCATCTGCAGATGCATCCGGGACAGGTAGCGCCTGAGCTCCTCGTAAGCGCCCGCCAGCTCCATGGGATTCTCCGGCGCGTCCAGGAGCTTCACGATAAAGGTCGTGATGTACTTAAAGCGGTCGCCCCCAAAATAATTGTGAAAGCTTTCACAGAGGGAACTGACCGTGTCTTTACAGGTGGCGTAGGGAATCGTGAAGCAGTAGGCAAGCTGCGCCGCCTTCGGGTTTGCGTACCGGTCGCCGCTCTTGTTTATGCGCAGCATCCGGCACTGCTCCACCGCCCGGGTGATCGTCTCCCGGATCTCGGCGGGATCGATGGGCTTTTCGATATAGTTGACGGCCTTAAGCCTGATGGCCGCCTTCAGGTAATCCTTGTCGGAGTAGCCGCTTATAAACACCGCGGCTACATCCGGCAGAAAGGCCTCAATCTGTTCGAGCATCGTGATGCCGTTCATCCGGGGCATCCGCACGTCGCAGAGAATGATGTCCGGGAGAAATGCCCGGGCGGTCTTTAAGCCGTCGGCGCCGTCGCAGGCCTGGCGGATTTCGGTGATGCCCAGATTTTTCCAGTCGATCGAGGAAACCAGGCCGTTTCTTGTCAGTTCTTCATCGTCAACAATCAGTAGCTTCATGGTCGTTTACCTGTGTTTTTACCTTAATTTATGTGCTGTATTCATCATAGCGGCAACGGAAAAAAATTGCAAGAGGGCGGAAGAATGCGGAAAATAATTTACCCTTCTTCCAAAGATTTTACCGTTTTTGTTTTTGGTGCGGGATGCTATGATTAGTTCATGGCGAAGGCGGCAGGGACAGACGCTTTTGCAGACGAGACAGGGAGGAGGAGAGCAGGTGTCCGAATATGTATTGGAGTTGAAGGGAATTACCAAAATATTTCCGGGCGTTAAGGCGCTTAACCAGGTGCGGTTTCAGCTTAGGCCCGGTGAGGTTCACGCTCTGATGGGAGAGAACGGAGCCGGAAAATCCACGTTTATCAAGGTGATTACCGGCGTTCACAGGCCAGAGGAGGGAGAGATCTTCCTGGAGGGCAGAAAGGTCGAATTTAAGGGACCGAGGGACGCCCAGGCGGCGGGGATTGCGGCGGTGTACCAGCATCCCACATCCTACCCGGATCTGACGGTGACGGAAAATATATTTATGAATCATGAGATAAAAAAGCGGGGCATGATCCAGTGGAAGGAGATGAACAGGGAGGCGCAGAAGTACCTGGATCAGCTGGACGCGGACTTTAAGTCCACCGCGGAGATGGGTACGCTAAGCGTGGCCCAGCAGCAGATGGTGGAGATTGCCAAGGCGGTTTCCACACACGCGAAGATCGTTATACTGGATGAGCCTACGGCGGCGCTGACGGCGAACGAGTCGGAGAAGCTGTACCGCATTGTGGATAAGCTTAAGGATGAGGGCGTGTCCATCATCTTTATTTCCCACCGTTTTGAGGATATGTACCGGCTGGCCACGAGAGTGACGGTGTTTCGGGATTCGCAGTATATCGGAACCTACGAGGTGGACAAAATTACGAACGCGGATCTGATCCGGCAGATGGTCGGACGTGAGATTTCCGACCTGTACCCGAAGCCGGAGGTGAAGTTCGGAAAAGAGCTGTTTCGAATTGAGCGGTTTACAAGAACCGGGTATTTTAAGGATGTGTCCATAAGCGTTAAGGCCGGCGAGATCGTCGGGCTGACCGGGCTGGTGGGCGCGGGGCGCACGGAGGTTATGGAGGCGGTCTGCGGCATTACCGGGTTCGACGAGGGCAGAGTGTTCCTTGAGGGAAAGGAGATGCGCATCAAGAACCCGACGGACGCGGGGGCAGCGGGCATTATCCTTCTTCCGGAGGACCGGCAGAAAACAGGGCTTATTATGAGCTGGGGGCTGGGGCGCAACGTAACGCTTCCGATTCTGGACAAATTTATTCATAAGGGTCTGATTGACGAGAAGGAGGAGCGCAGTCTTGCGAAACAGCTTCTGGAGGACGTGGACACGAAGGCGGTGACGGTGTTTGATCCTGCCAGCTCCCTCTCCGGCGGAAATCAGCAGAAGGTCGTTGTGGCAAAGGCGCTGGCGCAGGACAACATGAAGGTCGTTATCATGGATGAGCCGACAAAGGGCGTGGACGTGGGTGCGAAGGCGGAGATCTACCAGATTATGGGAGAGCTGGCACAGAAAGGGTATGCCATCATTATGATTTCCTCCGAGATGCCGGAGATTATCGGCATGTGCGACAGAGTTTACGTCATGTGCAGCGGCAGAGTTACCGGGGAGCTGCCCCGGGCAGAGCTTGCGCAGGAGAAGATTCTCGAGTATGCGATGGAGAAGAGCGCGGGGAAGGAGGCGACGGCATAGTCATGGAAAAGAAATCCATTTGGAAGCGGATTGCGGATTCCAGGGAGGCCAGTCTGGTCATTGTACTGATTCTTCTGTGCGCGGCGGTTTCCATCCGCAATCCGGCGTTTATGACACTGAGTAATCTGGAGGAAATATTAAAGAACAACGCGGTGACGATGATTCTGGCGCTTGGAATGCTGTGCGTGCTCTTAATCGGCGGCATCGACATTTCCATCGCGTCCACGCTGGCGTTCACCGGAATGTCCGTCGGGCTTCTGTTCAAGTACGGCTACATGGGTTCCACGCTGCTGGGATTTCTGCTGGCCCTTGTGATCGGGGCGGTGTGCGGGTTTATTATCGGGCTTGTGATCGGAAAGGGAAAGGTCACGCCGATCATTGCGACCATGGGATTTATGTACATATACAGAGGGCTGGCCTATGTGATCGGAAACAGCCAGTGGGCGGGGGCCGACGCCCTCGGCGATTTCAAAAATTTTGCCCTCGGAAAATATCTGGGCTTTGGCGTGATCAACAATGTCATTATGGTGACAGTTATCTGCTACATTATTTTCTTTTTCGTCATGAAGTGGACGAAATTCGGCCGCAATATTTACGCGGTGGGAAGCAATGAGGAGGCGGCGGCGATCTCCGGCATCAACGTTTCGCGGGTCAAGATTGCCGTTTACACGATTATGGGACTGCTCTCCGGGCTCTGCGGCGCGCTGGCGACGACGGTGTACGCATCGGCCCAGCCGGATATGCAGACCGGAAAAGAGATGGACGTGATCGCGGCCTGCGTGATTGGCGGTGTCAGCATGAGCGGCGGAAAGGGAAGCGTCGGGGGCGCGCTGCTGGGATCTCTGATCCTTGCGGTGATCGCGAAGGCTCTTCCGCTTGTGGGAATCAATTCTCTGGCGCAGAACACCGTTAAGGGCGTACTGATCGTCGTAGTGATTATTTTGAATGTCATTACCAAGCGGGTGATGGATAAGAGCGCACTGGAAAGGAGGGAGATGTAATTATGGCAGGAAAATCCGGAAGAACCATCAGCGCCACACCGGAGAACGTGTGGAAAAAACAGATTTTCAGCTGGGAAGGAATTCTGGTGGTCATCTTTCTCGCGGTCATTGTGCTGTGTAAGCTTCTGTCACCGAATTACACCTTTGTCAACGTGCTTCGGGAAATGCCCAAGTACCTGACGGAAATCTTTCTGCTGTTTCCGATGGCGTACATTCTGATGCTGGGGGAGATTGATATTTCCGTGGGCTCCATCGTGTGCCTCTCGGCTACGGCCGGCTGCCTGATTTCAAACGCGGGCGTTCCCTTCGGCGCGGCGGCGGTGCTGACCCTTCTTGTGGGTGCGGCCTGCGGAGCGGTAAACGGGTTGATTCTTGTGAAATTCCCGGAGCTGCCGTCCATGATTATCACGCTGGGCACGCAGATCGTATTTCGCGGCATCGCGGAGATCGTCCTGGGGAGCGGCGGTTCCGTCTCTCCGACCAACATGGACGGCTACCGCATGATTGCGGGAAAAATAGGGCCGTTTCCGTATATCTTCTTCCTGGTAATTATTTCCGCTGTTATTTTCGCGGTGGTATCGGCTAAAATGAAGTACGGGAGAAGCCTCTACGCCATCGGCAGCAACCGGCGGACGGCGTTTTACTCGGGGATTCGCGTAAATAAAGTCATTTTTATCGCATACACGCTGATGGGGCTGTTTGCGGGCATTGCGGGGCTGTTTCTGACATCCGCAACCTACGCGGCCAACACAACCACCGGAAAGGGCTTTGAGATGGACGCCATCGCCATGGCGGTGTTCGGCGGAATTGCAACAACCGGCGGAAAGGGCCGCATGGTGGGCGGCGTGATCTCGGCGTTTATCATTATCTGCCTGCGGATCGGACTGGGGCAGATCAACATGAACTCGCAGCTCATTCTCGTCATTATCGGAATACTTCTGATCTGCGCGGTTCTGTTGCCGAACATTACGGGCAGCCTGCGGCTTAAGAAGAGAGACTGAGCAGGCATAGATTTCTGCGGTATCAGATGGAGCAGTCCATAGGATATAAAATCATTTTTAAGGGAGGTAGTTTCATGAAGAAAAAACTTTTAAGCGCACTTTTATGTGTTGCCATGTCGGCAACTCTGTTTGCGGGCTGCGGCAACGGCGGCACACCGGCAAACAACGATGCCAATGAGCCGTCCAGCAGCGCGGGCGCGGATGCCGGCGACAGTGCAGACGATGCGGGAGCGGGCACAGACGACAGCGCTTCCGGCGGAAAGACATACGCGATGGTTACAAAGTCGGCGGGAAATCCTTACAATGAGAAGGAGGCCGAGGGCTTTAAGGAAGTGATCGAGGCAAACGGCGGCACCGCCATCATCCAGCATCCGGAGGCGGCTACGGCGGACGCGCAGGTGTCCGTTATCCAGTCTCTGATCTCCCAGGGAGTGGACTCCATCAGCGTGGCGGCCAATGACGCCAACGCGCTGCAGGCGGCTCTCGAGGAGGCAATGGCGGCGGGCATCAAGGTGAGCGCGGTGGACTCCGCGACAAACGCGGCAAGCCGCATGACCTTTGCCAATCAGGCGGGAACAAAAGAGATCGGTCAGACGCTGATGGACGCGGTTTATGATATTTCCGGCGGTTCCGGCCAGTGGGCCATCGTATCTGCCACCTCGCAGGCGACGAATCAGAACGCGTGGATCGACGCCATGAAGGAGATTATGGAGAGCGACAGCAAGTATGCGGATCTTGAGCTGGTTTCCATCGAGTACGGCGACGACGTTCCGGAGAAGTCCACCACCGTGACACAGGCGCTTCTGACCAACTACCCGGATCTGAAAGTGATCTGTGCGCCTACCACCGTAGGTATCGCGGCGGCTGCAAAGGTTCTTCAGGATCAGGGCAGCTCCTGCAAGCTGACAGGTCTTGGGCTTCCGTCCGAGATGGCGGCGTACATCGGGGACGGCGATTCCTTCTCCTGCCCGTATATGTTCCTGTGGAATCCGATCGACGTGGGCCGTCTGAGCGCCTACATCTCCCTTGCGCTTGTGAACGGCGACATCAACGGCGCGACGGGCGACACCTTTGAGGCCGGAGACATGGGAAGCTACACCGTCGTGGACGCGGCGGACGGCGGCACGGAAGTTATTCTCGGACCTCCGTTCAAGTTTGACCCGAGCAACATTAACGAGTGGAAGGATATCTACTAAAATATGGTAAAAGGGTTTAAGATGAAGCTTTACGAGGGCCAGGAGGCGGAGTATGAGAGACGTCACAATCTTCTCTGGCCCGAGATGAAGGAGATGATACACGAGCACGGGGGCAGGAATTACACGATATTCCTGGATAAAGAGACACTTACCCTGTTCGGGTACATTGAGATTGAGGACGAGGCGCTCTGGGCGAAGGGCGCGGACACCGAAATCAACCGGAAATGGTGGGACTACATGGCAGATATTATGGAGACGAACCCGGATAACAGCCCGGTGTGTGTGGATCTGCAGAATGTGTTTCATCTGGATTAAAACAGAAACAGAGCGGAAAAACAGCGGAGCGGTGTGAGAGTGCGGCCCCGCTGTTTTTATTGTTGGCTGCAGCGCGCAGCATTTTTCGGCAAATGAACGGAAAATGTTGAATAATTTACAGAAAAAGTGTACACTTAAACAAAACAATTACACAAAAGGAGAAGCCACATGGATTTGAACAGCTATATCACTGCGGAACAGAAACAGTCTCTGTCT
>CATJJD010000423.1 GCA_949740385.1 uncultured Lachnospiraceae bacterium | reverse complement strand
TTTGCGTTCATGGTGGCGATGACGATGCGCTGCATCCGGGACTGGACGATGGCCCCTGCGCACATCTGGCACGGCTCCAGGGTGACGTACATAACGCAGTCCTCAAGGCGCCAGTCGCCGGTGCGCCGGCTGGCTTTGCGGATGGCGGACAGCTCCGCGTGGGCAAGGGTGTTGTGGTCGGTGTTTCGGCGGTTGTAGCCGCGGGCGATGATCCGGCCGTTTTGTACGATGACGCAGCCGATGGGAACCTCGTCTATGGCGTATGCTTTTTTTGCCTGAGTGAGGGCGGCTTTCATATATTTTTCGTCGGTTGTCAGCATGGTGTATTCTCCGTTTTATTATTTGGTAATACCTTCATTATAACACAAGATCCCACATAGGATGATAGTAAATATTCTGATTTATTACAGGATCGGCTGAGGTAGGAAAATGTTGTTTGAATATGAGACAAAACGCCTGATACTGAGAATTATTGAGCCCGGAGAGGCGGCGGATGTGCTGGACTTTTATCTCAGGGATAAGGAGCTGTTCGAGAAGTACGAGCCGGAGCGGATTGCCGGGTTTTACACGTTAAAAAGGCAGGAGCAGATTATTAATTTTGAGCTGACCTCCGCCTTAAGAGGAAGCCTGTTCCGGTATTATGTGTACCGGAAGCAGGCCAGGAGCCAGATTATCGGGACGATATGCTTTCACCATATTCAGGGAGGCTATTCGTCCAGCTGCGAGATCGGGTATAAGTTCTCCAGCGCGCACCAGCACAAGGGATACGCCACGGAGGCGCTGGTGGCCGTCACGCAGGCGATTTTTTCGGAGATGAAGCTTCACCGGATTACGGCCTGGGCGCTGCCGGACAATGTGGCGAGCGCCCGGCTTTTGGCCCGGGCGGGCTTCTGCTACGAGGGAATCTGCCGCGATTATCTTTTTCTGCAGGGCGCCTGGAGAGATCACGCGCAGTACAGTCTGATCAGTCCATAAGCTGGAGCATCCAGTAGCCGAATACGCCGGCTTCGCGGATCGAAGGCTGCGGAGTGTGCGCGTCCGTTTCTGCGGGGGCTTTCGGAGTCTTTTGTTCACGGGCCGGCTCAAAGATCGGGAAGCCGAACATGAATGCCATGGTGCGCTCCGGCTGTTCGTAGATGCCGGGAACGCCGAGGAAGCATTTCTTCTGCCCGTCTGTTTTCACTGTTTTCAACAACAGATAGTGATAATTAAAAAATCCGTGTATGAGAAAGCTGTTGCTGCACAGATACCAGTTTCTTCGGGTGAGCTTCTGGCGGATGTCGGAGATTGCGATTTTTTCGCAGGTGATTTCCGGCGGTGTTGTCTGTTGCTCTGGTCTTTCCGGCTGCGGCCGGTGGAGGCACGGACAGTCTGCGCCCTGGGCTTTTTTTGTGTCCGCCGCAGCGGGGGAGCTCTGTGGAGCCTGCGGGGGCGGTGTGATGTCTGCCTGCATTTCCTCCGCAGACAGCGGTTCCGGTGTTACGCCGAAGCTGATAAGATTCTCCTCCGCCGGAGTCGGGGCGTCTGCGATGCCGACGGATGGGGTGGATGCCGGGGCGGTGTCGACTGTGACCGTTGCGGTGGTTGGAACCGGAGCCGGGGGTGTGTCGGCGGTGTCGACGGAGGTTGCTTCCAGGGCCGATGCGGTTGCGGCTGTTTCGGCGGAGGTCGGTTCCAGAGCCGGGACGTCGGCGGTGTTGGTGGAGACTGCGTCGGCTGCGGTGTCTGCGTTAGTGGTGACTGTGGCGGTTGCAGTCGGGGGGCTGGCCGGTGCCGCAGAGGCGGAGCCTGCGGAGGCGCGGGGCGAGTTTCCGGCAGTTGGTGCGGGTCGGTTGTCGGTTGCCTTGTGTGCCCTGGCTGTTGCCGTGCGTGCACTGTCGGTTGCCGGGGCAGCGGAGCCTGCGTCAGTGTGGGGCAGGTTGTCGGCGGCTGGCGTGTCTGCCATGTGTGCGTTGTCTGCCGG
>CATJJD010000422.1 GCA_949740385.1 uncultured Lachnospiraceae bacterium | reverse complement strand
CCGCGGACTGCAAAGAGCGGCGCGTCGAACTCCATTGTGACAATGCGGTTTCCGTTTGGATCTTCCAGCCCGACGGTGCCGGTCTGCTTTCCCTCAATCATGTAGGTGCAGCGGTCAAAAAATTCCGGCGTGATCACCGCGCGGTGGTCGGTGAGGGGAAGGGAAAGATCCTCCCGGAGGGCAAGGCCCGAGGAAAGGTCGTTGCCGTGGTGGCGGATACTGTCCGCATCATCCCCGAAGAAAAGGCGGTAGCCGCTCTTGTCGGACTCCCCGTGAACCGGGCAGAAGAAAGCCGGGTGGGCGCCGATGGAGAAATGCAGATCGGTCTTTGCGGGATTTTCCACCCTCCAGAGCACCTTTACGGTGCGGTCCTTTAACTCGTAGCCGATGTGCAGCACAAAGTCGAAGGGATAGCGGGCAATTGTCTCCTCATTTGCCCGCAGCACAAACCAGACAGCGCTGTCGCTCTGGCTCTCCAGTTCAAAGTCCATATCCCGGGCAAAGCCGTGCTGCCCCATGGGGTAGTGCTTTCCTTCATGAATAAATTCTTTGTTTTTCAGGCTTCCGACAAAGGGGAAGAGCACCGGGGAGGTGCGGCCCCAGAATGCGGGATCGGCCTGCCACATGTACTCCCTGCCGTCAGCATGGTTTTTTACGGATTTCAGCTCCGCTCCGTGGGTGTCAATTCTGACACAGAGTGATTCATTTTCCAGAATATACTGCATAGTTCTTTGCTTCCTTTCCTGATTTTCAGTGATTTGTTCTGCCGTTCGATTTCCGGGTAATGCTATGTTTATTGTAAAATATGGGATGGGAAAAAGCAAGAGATTCCGGTCTGTGCGTTTCGGGGAAATAAAAATTTCGCAGATTGCCTCAATCTGCGAAATCGTCCAAAATTCTTACTGACACATTCCCATTATACTAATGATGTGTATATTTGTCAAATTTTTATTTGAACCGGGCATGGAAATCACCGCCGGCTTGCCGGGCTGTGGTTGAAATACCTGGATTCCATGGAAATCGCCGGTTTCGGCATTGCTTTCTCTCTCATAAACATCACAATACGAGCAAAATTTTGCCAAAATATGGCAAAAAATGTTACAATATAAGAAAATATTCGTATTTTGTCCCTGTTTGTGCTCTCACAAATGGGGACTTTTTGTATTCATGGTCAGGTAAGTGGTAAAGGAGGAAAAAAATGCCAAGACACGGTGAAAACATCCGAAAGAGAAAAGACGGACGATGGGAGGGGCGCTACTATATCGACGAGCCCCATTCAAAACGAAGGATTGCCCGGTCGGTGTGCGCCGGAACTTACCCGGAAGTCAAGGAAAAGCTGCTGGTTATAAAATCATCCGCAAAGTGCGCGGGCGGCGGGGCGAGAGAAAACGGCGATAAGTCTTTTGCAGAAGTTGCGCTGGAGTGGCTTGCGGCAGTCAGAGAGGATAAAAAGTATGCAACCTACATGAAATACCGCTCCGTCTACGAAAAGCATCTGGAGGAGGAGCTGCGGGTACATACGCTTTTTGCGCTGGACAGTGAGATGCTTGCGGAAATATTTCAAAGATGCGAAAGCCGGGCGCATTCCGAGAGCATGAAAAGAAGTATCGCCTGCGTGTTTAACCAGCTGCTCTCCTATGCGGAACTCCATTATCACACACTGCACTTCAGTTGCTCTTTTCAGGGCAGGAGCAAAGGCAGAACAGACAGGCCGACAGCCGTGCTGAATCAGACGGAGCAGGCAAAGCTTTTGCAGTATCTGTACAGTGAGATGGATATTTACAAGCTGGGAATTCTTCTGTGCATTTCAACCGGGCTTCGGCTCGGCGAAATTTGTTCCCTGAAATGGGTGGACATCGACATGTGCGGCAAGGTTCTGCATGTCAATACCACGGTGCAGCGGATCGCCGTGGAGGGCCGAAAGAGCAGAACGGCTCTTCTGGAGGGAACGCCGAAAAGCATTTTTTCCAGGAGAGAAATTCCTCTGTCGGAAAATCTGGCAAGCCTTCTGGCCGACTACTACGACCATAAGGCGACCTATGTTCTGGATGCGGACAAGCCGATGGAGCCGCGCACCTACCAGAATAAATTTCAGAATTATCTGAAGGGGGCCGGAATCGAGAAGAAAAATTTTCACGCGCTCCGACACACATTTGCCACAAACTGCATCAACAGCGGTACAGATGTGAAAAGCCTAAGCGAGCTGCTGGGACACTCGGACGTAAAAATCACACTGAACCGGTATGTGCATCCGACGATGGATACAAAACGGCAGCATATGAATGCACTGGCGTTTGTTTATGGTCAGATTATGGGTCAGGAGTGACCGGGGAGCATCTGTTTGCAGGAAGAAAGACGATTTCGCAGATTGAGGCAATCTGCGAAAGATCAAAAAGGAGAGAGTGCCGTATGCTGAATCTAACTTTGAGAGCAAGAGAAAGCGTAAAAATCGGGGAAGACGTCCGTATTTATTTTGAGGGCGGCGGAGCCGGAGAGAAGATCAGGCTGAGTATTGATGCGCCGAGGGACAAGCGGATCGAGCGGGTGGCGGTGGAGAATGTGCCTGCGGGCGTACAGTAGATAAAGACACCATAAGACTATGAGAAAAATACAAAAAGCACGGGCAGCAGAGCTGGTCAGACAGATGCAGCGGGCGCAGGATTTTGTCAGGACGCAGGCAGGGCAGCGTCCGCAGGAAGCGAGGGAGCTTCTTGAAGAGTGCCAGAATGCAGCGATTACGCTGGGGACGCCGGTCGAAGGCTCGGAAGGAGAGGCCCATCCGCTGGTAGCGCTTCTGGAGGAGTACTGCGAAATGATCTGGCAGCTGTCCGAAAAGCTTCCGGACGGCTGCAGAGAGGAATCGGAAAAACTCGCCAGGGAGCTTGACAAAAAACTGCACAGAATCGAAGATTGTCTTTCGAATGAGGTTTCGGAGACCATCGAGGCTGTATTTCTGCCGTATAAGGCGAGCATGTGGGACAGCCTTGAGAGCGTGTGGATGGCGGCAGCCGCAGACAGCGGCTGCGAGACCTTTGTGATTCCGATTCCCTATTATGATAAAAATCCGGACGGCAGCTTCGGGGCAGTGCACTGTGAGGCGGAGCAGTTTCCGGCGGACGTGCCGCTTACGGACATGGAGGCCTATGATTTCGATGAACATCGGCCGGAAATTGTCTTTATACATAATCCATATGATTATGCGAACTACGTGACAAGCGTTGATCCGTTTTTTTATTCGGAGAGTCTGAAAAAGTATACGGGCTGCCTCATCTATATCCCGTATTATGCGACGACCGGCGGCATGGCAGCGGCACAGGTGATGTGTCCTGCCTATGTGCACGCGGATTACATTGTGATTCAGTCGAAGGAGCACAGAAAATATT
>CATJJD010000421.1 GCA_949740385.1 uncultured Lachnospiraceae bacterium | reverse complement strand
CTGAAGCTCGCTCGCTGTCCGACTCACTCACGGATGTACTCTTCTTCTCGGACGCACTCTCTGAAGCTCGCTCGCTGTCCGACTCACTCACGGATGTACTCTTCTTCTCGGACGCACTCTCTGAAGCTCGCTCGCTGTCTGACTCAGGTGCCGCCACGCTCTCGCTGTCAGATTCCGTGCCGCTTGTTTCTTCCTCGGCGCTTGAATCAAAAGCAGTATCTTCCTCTATTTCTGAACCATTCTCATAACCACCAGCTGATGTACTGTCACTTAAGCTTGCTTCCTCACTTAACGAGGTACTGTCGCCCAAGCTTGCTTCCTCGCTTAACGCGGTACTATCGCTCAGGCTTACTTCTTCGCTTACTGAGATACTGTCGCTCAAGCTTACTTCTTCGCTTGCTGAGATACTGTCACTCAGGCTTATTTCCTCACTCGCCGAGATACTGTCGCTCAGACTTACCACTTCACTTGCGGCGTTTTCGCTGACCGAATTCTCCTCCGTCCTTCCAAGTCCCTCTGACCCGTTAAGTTCAAGAAACTCGCTGGGGGTCTCAGACGTTGTGGCTTCTATTTCAAAATCTTCCAGAAACTTGCTCGTCTCTTCCTGCCCCTGTCGCTCCATTTCCGCCGCATAAACAACATTGTAATCCTGCATCATATTAGCCCCACCCAGCATTACACCCGTTGCAGCAATACTTTTCAAAATATCCTTTTTCTTCATTACCTGCCTGTCCTTCTCCTCTCTTGATTATTTTCTCATCGTTTTTTGCCTTCTTTAATGTCTGCCCCTTTTCTCTTTTCCCTTCCCTTCCCTGATGGCAGCTATTTCTCTGCAATTTTAGGTTTTAGTTATGATCACTATAGCAAAAGAGGTGTCTCGCAAACTGTCTCGTATTATTCTTTTAAAGGCTTTTTTTGATTTTTTCGCTAATATCTGCATTTTCTTTCAGAAAAGATCATTTCCTGTCTCTCTCCGAACTTCAACATTTTCTCCCCTGAACCTTGCCGTTCCACACCGCGGCGGCATACCAGTTGCATCAGGATACTAAAAAACACCCTGCAAAAAGCCTTTACCCGGCTTTGCAGAGTGTTTTTCGTTCTGCTATTATATTGTTTCCTTTTCCTTCCTGTAATTCTGTCCCTTATTATGCCTGTATTTCACAACTCTGTCTCATGCAGCTCTTGTGTGATATCTGCATAATACCAAAGTTCTCCTCTACCTCCTTCTTTGATATAGGACGACTCAATCCTGGCAAAAACAGGACTACAGAACTCCTTCTTAATATTTACAAGCATTAGGATAAAATGCCGATTGCCATATCTGGTATATGCATCTCCGATTCGCAATGACTTACTCAACACATTCTTTAAGAACAACATCTCGTCCTGCAGATTTATCTGCTTCTGACCGCTTCTCCCCTCCCTCTGGCTAAGAGTCAGGAACATCAAAACCGCTTCAAAATGATTTCTACTTTTCCCACGCGCTACCAAGCGGCAATAATCTACAAAACTCGGATAGGTACAGTAATAGGCCCCCATTACAGTCTCCGCACCGAAAATTGCCCTTTTAATCTCATTCTTTCTCCCCATAAATGTGCGGTCCATATCCCTCCAGTCGCTTCCATTGCCTGTACCTTTCTTATGATTTTCATCTTTTAACTCCAGCTTCTCAAAGCATTCCTGCATCTCAGCCGTAGGTGGTGTCCCCAGTTCCCGGGCATACAACTCCATAGTGCTGTTATAGATGCCAATGGCCTCCTCATAACGGTATATTTCCAGGTTACATCTGATCAGCCTAGTCTGCCAGTTGTCGAAGGGATAGATTGCAGCCGCCTTTGAATATAGAGCAAGACGATTCTTGTAGTCATTATTCTTAAGATACTCCATTTCCAGTTCATTCACTGTATAGAGATAGAGTCCCTTGTAATAATTGCTTTTATGAAAAAACCATGTCTCCGACTGGT
>CATJJD010000420.1 GCA_949740385.1 uncultured Lachnospiraceae bacterium | reverse complement strand
CTTTCCGGAACCGTTCAGCCCTACGACTGCTATCCGCTCTTTCGGCCGGATCCGGAATGATACATCCTCCAGCACCCGCTTATCCGTTCCCGGATAAGTAAAGCTTACCTTCTCGAACTCGATCTCCCCGACACATGGAAGTTCCCTTACCCCGCCATCCCTCACATGATTGGAAAGCTCATCCAGTGACTGCAGATTTTTTATTTTCAGCCTGTTGTCCAAAATCTGCAGGGCAGCACTGGTAAACATCAGCACACTGCTCCACAGCTGTCCAACCAGGCCGCTGTACAGCGAATAATCCCCCACCGTCGCCATCCCATGCAGCACATCCAAAGACAGGGAAAACCCGATCCCCACGGAAGCGATTTCTGGCAAAAACTCTAAGAGGGCTGTCGAAACAGTCCGCGATCGGTTGACCTTCCGCCGCCGGGTAAATAAGTCCTCCCAGATCCTGCTGTACTTATCCCGCAGATACTCACCTGCGTCAAACAGTTTCAGACTTTTAACATATGCCCGGTCGACGGTAATGGACTGGAGATAGCCCTTCTGACGCTCCCCGTTGATCTGCTCAAGGCTGAGCTCATAGATCAGTTTCACATATTTTGCCGAGGCAACCGAAGACGGCACTGACGCTGCGAGAATGATAAGACTGTATATCACATTTTGAAAACTTAAGATCAAAAAAATGGTACAAAAAGAAACACAGGCGCTCAAAGCCGAAAGGACATTCCACATCAGATACTGGATTGCAGATACATCCCGCATGCATGTAGTCAGCCTGTCATAATACACCGGATTGTCAAAGTATTCAATGTCTGCGCCGGAAGCCTTTTCCATCATCTTCAGGGAAAGCGTTTTGCCCATAATGTCCTCGTGCATGGACTGCGCATACTGCCCGGCCTTCTGGATGCCTGCACTGCAGACCGCGGTCAGCAGCAAGCCTGCAAAAATCCCAGGGACCGCCTGATACGGACGCTGTACACCCCCCGCAAGGATATCCAGCAGATATTTCCCAAGCAGGGAAGTCAGTACGGCAAGCAGGGAGGGGAACAGGATTCCGGCAAGCCTAAGCAGCGTGTAAAAGGGAGAAGCCTTCCATGATATGGAAAAACAGGCTCCGATTGTTTCCCTCCATAATGACAGTCCTTGTCTGAGCCTTCCGTTACTTTTCATGGTAAGCCAATGTCCCGTCCTCCATCTGCCATACTGCATCCGAGAGATCTGCTATTTTAGGGTCATGCGTAACAACAACTACACAGTACCCCATCTCATGTGCCAGCCGGGAAAAAATGGAGATGATGTTCTTCGTATTTTCGCTGTCCAGATTTCCTGTCGGCTCATCCGCAAGCAATATCTTTGCGCCGCTGGCAAGGCTGCGGGCAATCGCTGTGCGCTGCTGCTCACCCCCGGAGAGGTTTGCCGGGAAGCGTTTGAACTTCTCCGGTGCAATTCCCACAAGCTCCAGGTAACGCTTCGCCTGTTCCCTCGCCTCTTTCTTCGGGACTCCGTTTAACTCCATTGGAAACGATGCGTTTTCCAGCACCGTAAGCAGCGGAAAGAGCTGGAAGGACTGAAAGATCACAGACACCTCACGCCGCCTCCAAAGATCCCGGTCCATGCCGAGTACATCCTTCCCGTCCATCTCAATCGAGCCCGCACCCGGCTCGTCCAGCCCTGCGAGGATCGACAGCAGGGTCGTCTTGCCGGAGCCGGACGGGCCGATGATAGCCGCCATCTCTCCTCCAGAGAAATGGCAGCTCACACTCTTTAGTACATCTTTGTCTGCCTTTTTGTATTTATACGAAATTTGTTTCAAAGCTAACGCCGCCATACATTTCTCCTGTTCTCTGCCATGGTCATCTGTTTTTATTCTTTCACCTGCAGTAATTCCAGCGGCCTTGCCTTCGTTACCACTACACTTCCCACAATGGCACCAATCACACCGCCGGCAAAGTACGCAGCGGCCGCAATCCCCATCGCAGGCAG
>CATJJD010000419.1 GCA_949740385.1 uncultured Lachnospiraceae bacterium | reverse complement strand
TGATAAAGTGGGTCAGTACCTCGGAGCCGTCCATGCCCTTCCAGCAGAAGGTGTCGTGGGGCATCCGGTTGTACTGGTTCCAGCTTATTTTTGTCGTCATAAACATGTCGATGCCGGATTTTTTCAGAATCTGCGGCAGCGCCCAGGAGTAGCCGAACACGTCCGGAAGCCACAGGTACTCCACATCTTTTCCGAACTCTTCCTTTATGAATCGGCTTCCGATCAGAAGCTGTCTGGTCAAAGACTCCCCGCCTGTCAGGTTGCAGTCCGCCTCCACCCACATGCCGCCGTCGATCTCCCAGCGACCTTCCTTCACCCGCTTTTTGATCTCCTCATAAAGCTCCGGGAAATCTTCCTTTATATATGCGTACAGCTGTGGCTGCGTCTGCAGAAAAATGTACTCCGGGAACATTTCCATCATGCGCATTACCGTGGAGAAGGAGCGGGACGCCTTCTCGCGGGTGTGCTTTATGCGCCAGAGCCACGCCATGTCGATGTGGGTGTGTCCCACACAGTGCACGTTGACCGGAGACTGTTTGTTCATCCCCTCAATCTTCTCGTTTAAAAGATCGTCCGCCTGGCGGACGGACTCGTAGAAGCTGTCGCTTCCCGGGTAAGACCAGTCAATGCAGTGGCAGGCGCCGTCCAGCGCAATCCGCAGATCGTACTTTACCGTGCTGCCCTCCTCCAGGCTGTTTACCGTATCCAGCACCAGGGAGCCCATATAGTAAAAGTCGTCGGTAGGTTCGTCCAGATACGCAAGGTCCGCCCGGTTTATTCTGTGCTCCTGCTCCTTCGGGACGCCGCCGCCCTCAAGGCCGGACCACAGGCGAAAGGTCAGCTGAAAGGTCCGCCCGTACAGCGCTTCCGGGAAAAACACTTCCATATGGTTTGCGTCCACGCCCTGGTACGGCTTTCCGTCGATATAGCACATGGCCTCAAAGCCCGCGTTGTTGCCCGCGCCGGTCTTTCCGAAATCAAATATGCCGACGGCCCGGCGGCCCTTCCATTCTGCGGGGATCGTCATATCCCGCTGCATCCACAGGTAGCGGTCCCGGCCCGACCAGCGATCCCCTGTCTGTATCTTATCCGGATTCTCAATGCCCTCCGGCACCTTCGGGTTTACGCCCCCCTGCTCATCCTCGCACGCCGCAAATTCCTTCATCGGAATGATTCCGCGGTATCGGTGATTCTTTACTTCACTGATTCTTCTCTCTAATTTTCTGTCTGTATGGAACATACGCCTGCCCTCCTGCGGTTAATTTTCAAAAACGCTTCTGCATTGCTGCACTTTATTCTACCGCAGTTTTTTCCCGGGAACAATTTTCGTTTTTCTATGTTTAGTGTACAAATTCTATGCCTGTTATTTCCTGAGCCGGTACCCCAGGCAGTCGAGAAACAGCTCCGCGTACATGGCGTTTGCCCAGGAGAACCACGCTCTCGTGTAGCGGCTGTCGTCGTCGCAGTAAAAGCTCTCGTGCATCACGCCGGTCCCTCCGGTGGTGGCCGCCATGTTTTTCAGTATGGCAAGCTTCTCCTCCTGTGATTCCGCCGTAAGCCCCTGTACGGCCATGGCAATGTGCCAGATATAGCCCGACGGCGTGTGGGAGCTTCCAATACCCGCAGCCTTTTTCCCGCTGAAATAATAGGGATTCCCGTCGCTCAGTATGAATCTGCGGGTGTTTGCCGCCGTCCTTTTGTCCGCCGGATAGCCCAGGTACTCCATGGCAAGAAGGCTCGGCACGTTGGCGTCGTCCATAAGGTTGTACATGCCGTAGCCGTCCACCTCGTAGGCATAGATCTCGCCGAACTCCTCCGTAACCGTTTTTCCCTCCCGCTCCACGGCGTCTCTTACCTGCTCCTTAAGCTGCCGCGCCCTTCGCATCATCCTTTCGTCGGAAAACAGCTTTTCGGCCAGCTCCTCAAGGTAGCCCAGTATCACTGCGGCGAACATGTTGGACGGAATCAGGTAGCCGTAGGTGCAGGCGTCGTCGCTTGGTCGAAAGCCCGACCAGATCAGCCCGGTGCCGGACTTTACCAGCGCCCCTTTTCCGTCTCTGGAGAGGGTGTCCTTAAAAAACTTCGCCTTTCTCAAAAACCGGTACGAGGACCGCTCCTCGTGGTGCTGCTCCGTCTCAAACACCTGCATAATCTTTTCGACTCCCGCAAAAAAGCGCTCGTCGAACTGGGAAACGCAGCCGGTGTTTTTCCAGAGGAGGTACGCCAGCTGCACCGGGTAGCACAGGGAGTCGATCTCGAATTTCCGCTCCCACACCCAGGGACTCTGGTTCTCGTCGTCCTTCTCCCAGCACGCCCCGTTCGGCGCTTCGTTGAAGGCGTTGGCGTACTCGTCGATGCACAGATACTGGAACTGTCTTCTGACGACGCCGGCGATCAGCTCCCGAAGCTCTTCGTTCTCCTTCGCCGGAAAGAGAAACGGGCGCATCTGCGCCGTGGAGTCCCGCAGCCACATGGCGGGAATATCCCCGGTGATCACATGGACGGTATTGTCGCCCATGTCCTTTACCGCCTTTTCCAGCGTGTCTCTCATGCAGGTATCAAATATGTCCGCAAGGTCCGGGAAGGCACCGGCGCGCTGGCGGACAGATTGTATAAAATGTTCCATGTTAAAGCTCCCTTCGGTTGTTCTCCTTCAGCCCAATATTCTTCCTGTTTGAACCGGTTCTCTCAATATATCATTGATTTTTCTTATGATAACACATTGGGAGTGAGGCTGGAATAAGAATTTATATTATCCTGCACATTTAATGCATACTCTTCCAGCTTATTTTACCCCATAAACTGTACCAGCTTTTATTATCGTACTGTCAGCCATTATAGGCGAACGCGCGTTCTGTAAACAAAATAAAAAATGTGACTGTTATTGAAGTTATCAGACATTTCACGAGGAGAAGTTGTCAAATGACAACGGCATTTTGATATTGACCAACAAAAATATTCCAACTTTTATCAAAATATATCGCATTTAGTAAAATTTTAGTAGTTATTTGTGACTATGTATGATATAATATCTAAATGAAGTGTCATATTCAGGGCAAAAAGAAAGAAAAGCTATCTACAAATGATAAAATTGCCCTGAATGTGGTTCTTCATATACGATTAACATCCAGGCATTATGTAAACTGTTTTGCCACTACTAACTCCAGGTTTTTCAAATTATCAAAAAGTCCATTTTATTGTGCCCGGCTAACTCTCTTTCATATCAGCAGACACTTTCGGCAAATTATTTAAATTTACCGTTTCCAATGTCGCGTAGCCACATCCCGCATGTTTCCTTTCACAGTTGAATTTCATCTTTCCATTGCCTCGCCGTCTTTCCAGACAAAACAACATTTAACATATCTGCTTCATTAACATAGGTATACGCCACCTGTGCGGATGTTAATTCTGGTGGAATCAGATTTTCTTTAATTGCATCTGTATGTATTCTGTAATTCAATTTAGAAATTTCTCTGTTCAAATTCCAGTTCAAAGATATCCGACTGTTTTCGTCTGCTTTTAAACGCCTGTAGTCTTTCATAATATATAGCTGAAACTCAGGCGAAATCCAGGTTGCAAAAGACACAGCAACATCACTATGAGCGTATGTTCCGCCATAACGTCCCGCTTTTGAAACGATGCCCGTAGCATTCGCAGCTTCTATCCATTTCTTTGGTGACATTGTAAATGCGTTTGCTCCTGCCTGTTTTCTAACCCCCTCGAATTTGAATTGTACCCTTTCTGTTCTGTAAACTTTTTTACCACACTATATATCATAAAATACTTCCTGAGTGTATATCTGGAATCCACCATCCGTACTTATTCTAAGCCAATTTGAGAATCCCCTGTTCTTTGTCTTATTTGTATTATACCCTAAAACAAACAGAGGCACAAGCCTGCGCCCATGGCTCCGTCAATCTCCGTTAATCTTCTCCCCATTTTTGTTACTTTTCAATTCATAAAAAATTTGAATTTTCAAGATTGTAGAACCCGTTTTCTGATGATATAATTAAAAACAGGAAGGAGGCCGCTTTCATGTTAAAAATGATAATCCGCATGGATGATGATAAGATAACGACAGAGAAAAAATACCCTTTGGACGGTATTTACAGTACAATCAATAACACATTCCTTACAGTGGGATTTCCTCGTATTGAGGATGGTTCTGGTGCGTTGGTATATCGTGATTGTGGACGGGCAAGGGATTTCAGCCTGTTTGGGAAAATAGTCAACACTTTGAAAAAGCAGACCTGGTTTATGGATAATGTAGCCGTCTGGCGTTTATATGACAGTGACGATTCCGACAACCCTGAAGATTTTAATGAAGAAGATCTGCTGACCCATTACAGAGAAAAACAGGCTATGAGGGCTTAATCTTTTGGAGAGAAAATATTTTAAGGCACTAAATTTTGATTTAGATACACACCAGTTACAAGAACACTATCCGGGAGCCAACTACCGGCAGGTATACGATGATCTGCGTCGCTTTTTTAAGAAACACCGATTTTCACACCGGCAAGGCTCCGGGTACATATCCGAGGTTAAGCTGACCACAGCAGATATATACGACCTAATGGATGATTTGAGCCAGCAACTTCCATGGATTGGTGTCTGTGTCAATAAGATTGATGTTACCAACGTGGGACAGCAGCACGATTTGACAGAACTGTTAAAGTCATCAGAGGACATTGTAATCGACGATTCACTTCTGATTGCTCCACCCGAGGAACCAACAGTTGAATATCCGCAATGAACTGAGTCGGGTCTTGTCCTCCCGTCATATTGACAAAATGCTCCATCGTTTCAGCATCCATGTGCCGCTTTTTTCGTTGCAGCTTTGCTATAATCTGGTCAATCTGGTTTTTCACCTGGCGTTCGTCCTCCAGAACCTCCAGGCCGTCCAAAAGCTGCTCAAATGTTGCGCCTGGGTTAGCGACAACAGGCTTCATGGTATTGACCGCTTCCAGAGAATCATAAACGCCAACGGGGTCGTAGATTTCAAAATGGGTCTTATGGATTTCAGGACAGCGGCGAGTTGCACGGCCCATCATCTGCT
>CATJJD010000418.1 GCA_949740385.1 uncultured Lachnospiraceae bacterium | reverse complement strand
CAGTCATCCTTCTGCGCCGTCAGCAGCGCCTTAAAAATTTCAATATCCTCGGTCGTAGTTATTTTCACATTCTTTTCGGAACCTGCGCAAAAATCCACCGGCTCTCCAAGCTCGATCATTAATGTACAGGTTGCCGTAGAATTCGTAATTCCGCGTTTCTTCGCCTCTTTGTGCGCCCACAGCAGCTTTTCCAGGGGAAATGCCTGCGGAGTCTGCGTCCTCGCCAGACATTCCCTTGCAATCATGCGCTCCGCGCGCTTTTCGTCGTCCTCATTGCGCAAAAGCATTGCCTCCGCACAGGCAATCACCGTAATTGCGGAGCCGCTCAGCCTGCACTGTGCGATGCAGCCGGAAATAATTTCCTGCGAAACATTCGGCCGAATTGCGTCATGAATTAAAATCATATCGGTTCCCGCGCAGTGCTTCTCCAATTCTTTCACACCGTTATAAATCGACGCCTGTCCGTTCTCTCCGCCGGCAACCACCCACCGCAGCTTCGTGATATTAAACTGTCTGGCATAAGCCTGGAGAATTTCCTGCCAGCCATCAATACATACAACCAGAATTGCATCGATTTCCGGATGCTTCTGGAATGCCTGCAGCGTATAGATGATGACCGGCTTGTCGTTAATATTCAGAAATTGTTTCGGGATGTCCTGATTCATACGGACGCCCCTGCCTCCGGCAATCAGCATTGCGATGTTCATATTATCCCCTTCCCGCTTCTATTACCTTCATCTTCTGTTCACAGTTCAGCCTCTCTCAAATACCTTGCAACCGCGTCGCGCCAGTCAGGCAAAGGCTCAAAACCGGCTTCAATCAGCTTGCTCTTATCCAGTCTGCTGTTTTGCGGACGTGCCGCCTTTGACAATCCGTATTCCTGTGTAGTAACAGGAATCACCTCTGTTGGCAGACCCGCCTGCTCATAAATATTACAGCAAAAATCATACCAGCTAATATATCCTCCCTCGTTTGTAGCATGATAATATCCATACTTTTCTGTCTCCCCCATATCCACCAACAGACGTGCCAGATCCGGTGTGTAAGTAGGTGTCCCTACCTGATCATTGACAACGCGGACTCTGTCATGCTTTCTGCCGATTTTTATCATCGTTCGTACAAAATTACTGCCGTTTCTCCCGAATGCCCATGCAATCCGCACGATAAAAAGCTTTTCCATCGCATTAAAAACAGCCGATTCCCCCTGTAGTTTTGACTTTCCATAAAAATTGAGAGGTCCAAAAGAAGAATCATCCGGCTTCCAGGGAGTTACTCCCTGTCCGTCAAAAACATAATCCGTACTTATGTATATCAGCTTACAGCCTAAATGTTTACAGGCATCCGCAATATTCTTTGTTCCATCCACATTGACTGCCCAGACCTGTTCCTGCCTGTCCTCTTCCTCTGCCAGGTCAACCGCAGTCCAGGCGGCACAATGGATTACCACATCCGGCTTTTCCTCTGAAAGAACCTTATTTACTGCATCATCGTCCGTAATGTCAAGCTGTAAACAGGAAGCACCTCTATCGTAATTCTCACTAAATTCAGTATTTCCGAAAATATCTGAACCTACACTTTCGTAACCACGCTTTGTCAATTCCATCATCAAGTCACGTCCGAGCTGCCCGCATGCACCTGTCACAAAAAATTTCATTCTACACTTCTCTCCAGTCTTCCGTATATCCGTTCATAGTACTCCGGATACTCTCCATTT
>CATJJD010000417.1 GCA_949740385.1 uncultured Lachnospiraceae bacterium | reverse complement strand
TAAGCCTGCCAAAGGGGGCGCGTGTTCTTGATGTAGGGTGCGGAAATTGCTCTCCGGAAACAGTAAAACGATGGAGAAAAGATTTGAACTATACAGGAATAGATGTGTCGGACTACAACAATACAGCGAAGACACTTGCATATGCCGATGAATATATCGTTTCGACGCCACTGAAGTTTTCGAAATCAATAAGAGAAATAGACGGGATGTTCGACGCGGTTATTTCGTCACACAATCTTGAACACTGTAACAATCAAACAGATACGATGACGGCAATGTGCTGCAAATTGAAAAAGGGCGGACGGTTGTATCTGGCGTTTCCGTGTGAGGAGAGCATTGCGTTTCCACATCGCAGGGGAACATTAAATTTCTACGATGATTCCACACATAAAGAGGCTCCTGAATATGAAAAAATCCTGAAGCTTTTATGTGATAACGAAATGAAAATATTGTTTTCACGGAAGCAATATAAACCTCTCTATTATTGGGTGTGGGGGGGGGTATTTCTGAGAAGAAATCCAGAAAAACAGAGACTGTACTGCGCGGAACATGGGCGTTTTGGGGATTTGAGACAGTAATATGGGCAAAGAAAAAATAATAAAAGAAAAGTATTTAAAACCAGAGGTTTCGGTTCTTTTGATTGCGTACAATGAAGAGGCATATATTGAACAGGCTATGGAGAGTATTCTCAATCAGAGAACAAATTTTCCATTTGAGATCATCTGTCATGATGATGCTTCTACAGATAAGACGCCGGAAATTATCATGAGGTATGTGAAGAAATATCCCGGCATCGTTGTGCCGGTGCTGCAGAAGGAAAATCAGGTCAGAGAGGGAAAACGTAACATCATTGTGGATTTTATGTATCCGCTTGTCAAAGGGAAATATGTGTCTTACTGTGACGGGGACGACTACTGGATTGATCCGGACAAGCTGCAAAAGCAATATGATTTTCTGGAGAATCATTCCGATTATAACTGCTGCCTTCACAATTTCCGTTTTTTGTATGAAGAGAACGGAAAGCAGAAAAGTGCAGAGTGCGGAAGCAGCGACAGAGAAATTGTGATGGGTGATATTATACCCTGGCATTCAAAAAAAATACCTCAGATTGGGACGGCTATGTTTCGACTGAGCGCGGCGCACCCAAGACCGGAGCTTTTTTATAAAATAGGCGGAGGAAAGGATTCGCTTCGACCAATCTCAGATATGCCGCTGTATGTGTATCTGGCTTTGAATGGAAAAATTATGTATCTTGCGGATGAAATGTCGGTGTGGAGGAGACGGCTGAGAGGTACGTGGGGGAACGGAGCGCCAAAAGACCGATTTATTCGATTTACAGAAGATGAGATACGTTTTTATAAGGAGCTGGATGCATACAGCCAGTACAGATACACGGATCAGATAAAGCTTGCGATTAATCAGCTGATGTACCATATCTGCTGGGCGGGCGGTGCGTATAAAAAAGCGCAAAAATATGCCGGCTATGTAGAGCTGACAGGAAAGGAGCGGTTATTGCTTTTTGTCGGAAGTAAAGTTCCAGGAGTGACTGACACTTTGCGCAGAGGCACAAGAGCCGTTGCAGAGATTCGAAAAGTATTAGGAGAAAAGGGTAAAATGAGAGATGAACAGATATGAAGCCTTCACCAATATGCTGTGGAGATTTATGGAGCGTATAGGGGCTAAAAGTATTTCATTTATCGTTTCGATTGTTCTCGCAAGAATACTCAGTCCGGACGATTACGGTATGATTGCACTGGTAAGTGCGATGATCGTCATACTTGATGTGTTTGTTGATTCCGGATTCGGAACATCGCTTATACAGAAAAAAGATTCCGACTGCATTGATTATTCATCTGTTTTTTATTTTAATATCTTTCTGTGCGCGGTGCTCTATGTAATTATTTATGTGACGGCTCCTTTTGTGGCCGGTCTGTTTCAGGAACCGGAGCTGACGCCGGTCATCCGTGTCATGTCTGTGATTATTATAATCTCAGGTATTAAAAATGTACAG
>CATJJD010000416.1 GCA_949740385.1 uncultured Lachnospiraceae bacterium | reverse complement strand
CTTTTATAATCGCATGAAGGGCGCTTCTGCCGCTGCGGTACCACTGTATATGATCCGGCCATACCGAACACTTCTGATCGGTTACGGGTATGTCCCAGAATTCACTTCCGATTTCCCTCGCTGTTCTTCGCATCCTTTTTTACAGAGACAGATACTCTTCTTTCAGTAAAGAATAGGAGCACTGTCCGTGATACCTTCCGTTTTTATAAATCCGATTTCTCATAATGCCGTCCAGCGTAAATCCTGCCTTCTCAAAAGTCCCTCTGGACGGCATATTGTCTTCCAGAACCTCGGATACAAGAACATGGAGGTTTAACTCCTGAAACGAGTAATCCTCCAGCATTTTTATAACCCTGTATCCAATCCCGTTCCCTCTGGCACTCTCGACAAGCTTGATGTCAACTGCCGCATTCGAATTTTTATAGTCAATCCCATGAAGCGCCGCCATTCCCACACAGATTCCGTCCACGTCCACCGCAAATCGGACTGTGGACGGATCGCTTCCGGCCGTCACCGCACGATACCACTGCATCTGTTTTTCCGTAGAACTCGGAAATGACCATCCGCCGACCTTCGACTCCACATCCGGATCATTGATCAGCGCCTTTAACACCTCGTTGTCGTCCTCTTCAATCGCTCTGAGCACAATGCTGCCACTGATTAAATTCATCCCGCTCTCCCATCCTGTAAAACGCATGATGGAAACCTGCACAGGCAGAATTCAAAGCAGCTCGGAAATGTTCTTTTTCAGCAACCTTCGCTCAGTGTGATAGGCATGTTTTTCATAAAAGCCCTTCGCTATTTCATTCTTTTCGCTGCAAAAAAGTTCCACACATTCCGCCCCTGCTTCAGCCGCACTGTCTTCGACTGCCCGCAGCAGTTTACTGCCGATTCCCTTTCCCTGTGAGTACGCGCTGACTGCAAGCTCGTTCAGATGGACACGTCCGTCTTCTTTCTGAAAAAACTGCGCATATCCGGCCAGGCTGTTTCCATCAAATACAAGCCATACTTTTGCTTTTCTCTGTCCAAAATACCCGGTCAGCTTATCATACTTTGCAGTACCCCCCCATTTTTCGGGCAGACTGCATTCACCTTTACCGAATAATCCATTATTTCAATCAACTGCTCTTTATAATTGATCAGATCTTCTGCCGATGCCGGCCTCATAACAATCACACCTGTCTCCATCCCATTTTCTCTCCCGCCGCCATCTTTCTGCGTCTTTCCACATCAAAATCAGGAACCGAATTTCCGGTCCCCCGGACAACAATATCCTCCGCCCGGAACACCTTCTTTATCGTCGTCCATATAATTTTCAGGTCGCCCAGAAAGGTAATTCTGTCCGTATACTGAATATCCAGCTCCAGCCTTTCATCCCAGGATAATGTATTTCTTCCGCTTGTCTGTGCCAGGCCGGTAAGCCCCGGTCTCACATCATGTCTGTGCTTTTCCCGCTCCGTATAATACGGCAGATACCGGGGAATCAGAGGCCTCGGCCCCACTATGGACATATCTCCGCGGATGATTTGAAAAAGCTCCGGCAGTTCATCCAGCGATAAAAACCGGAGCATCTTTCCTGTCGCAGGCAGTCGGTCAGTATCCGGCAGAAGCTCCCCGTTTTCATCCCGCTCATCCGTCATCGTCCGAAACTTGTACAGCGTAAAAATCCGCTCATCCTTCCCCGGCCTCTCCTGCTTAAAAATAACCGGCGACCCAAGCTTCACTTTCACAAGCAGTGCCGTAATCCCCATCACAGGGGCCAGCGGCACAAGTGCCATCCCTGCAATCACCACATCCAGCGGCCGCTTCAGCACCGCCTCATACGGCCCGAACGGCACATGCCGCCCCTCTTCCTTTGCGCTCTTCTGTATCCGTTTCGTTTTTCTGCAAATAAATACGGCGGCACCTGCCGCCGCTGTTATCCAGACTGCTTTTGTAACTCTCTTCATATATTTTTCCACGAAAAAAGCCCCCGGCATTTCCTGCCGAAAGGGCTGTATCTTTCTTATTTTACGGTTACGCTTCTTCCTCTTCCAGTATATCCTCCGCCACTTCCTCGTCGTCCCAGTCCGGGTGCG
>CATJJD010000415.1 GCA_949740385.1 uncultured Lachnospiraceae bacterium | reverse complement strand
AACGCGGGAAATGTACTTATATTTCTGTTCGTTGTATGTATATATACAAGATCCGGCCTGAAATCATCCAATTCGGGATTCTCAAACACAGCATCTTCCCAGAATCGCCCGTATTCTGACTGATAAAAAGAGGGTTCTATCCCGTAATTCAGCAGAAATAACTCCAGCATGTCCACAACATCGTTGGTTGTTGAACCGCCGAGAACCGCTATATTTTTATGAATCCGATTGTTTCCATCCTCTAAAAGAACCTGTTTATAAGCTCTCCTTTTACGCATTATACGTTTCGAATCAAACGGATACTCAAGCTCACGCATCTGATTGCCTCCACAGAATTTCTATCTGTATTCGATCTGCTCAACAAACTTTTCCGGATTATTAAAATACTGTGCGTAATGCATCAGTTTTTCATCATCCAATTCCCACCACCCGCTATCCAGCAGTCTGTTCTTCAGATTATCTGAAAATCTGTCCCGAATCTTTACGGCGGGATCTCCTGCCCATATTTCATACGGTCCAATATCACGTAAAACTACACTGTTCATTCCCACAACTGCTCCTGTGTGAATGGTTACACCCGCTTTGACAAAAACCCCGTGACCAAACCATACGTCATTTTCAATTACCGTCAACGGGACGGACACACAGGAGTGTTCTGCAAACTTCCTCTTAGTACCGTTCAGCCCCCTGACAAAAGCAGGGCTCGTGGATACATATTCCACAGGGTGCATTGCCCCCCGCAATACATCTCTCACCCAGCGAGCAAAAAGCGCCTATGACGGTATTAACCATAAAAGAATTATGGCCTATATAGGAATATCTTCCCAGCGTTACACCTGACAGATCGCATCTTGCACCAACTCTGGAAAGCTTATGTATATTACAATTATTCATGGCCGGGGGATTCAACAGAATTTTCATCCCTTTAGCCAAATACCATCTTACATCCATCTGAATATTCATCCCTGTTGTCCGAAACACCTGTGAATGAGATCCACAATTACCTTCTGCTGCTCCTCACTCATCTTATTGTCACTCGGTAAGCACAATCCGCGGTTAAATACATCCTCTGTGACAGCCAGCCTCTCGCTGCTTCTGATATAAGCATCACTGTTTCCACGACTTAACCCCGATGTCATCACGAAATCGTTACATCTGTACATTGGCTGCAAATGCATCGGCTTCCACACCGGACGCCCTTCCGCATTAAAAGAGTTCAGCACATCTAAAATCTCGGAAGGACAGCTTTTGCCTCTGACCCGCCTGTATACGGCGTATCTGCTGCTCCTTGCCTGTGGAGACATAAATTCTTTATCGATCAGCAGTGTTGACAGCCAGTAGTTTCCTCCTCCGCGTACTTCCAGCCCTTTT
>CATJJD010000414.1 GCA_949740385.1 uncultured Lachnospiraceae bacterium | reverse complement strand
CAGCTTCATGACTTCTTTTCTGTTTTTCCTGAGAAAATCATTGACATCTCTGATATCCTGTTCCCTTGTTTCCCAGTCGCCCCGCAGAGACAAACCAACCGCACCCAGTCCATAGGTCACGGCATTCTCCAGGCATTTTTCCGCCGCGGCAGGAAATAATTTAACGGTATAATGATAACGCTGCTTAAAAGCATAATGTATGCAGTATGTATTCCGTAGATTTTTCGACAGCGAAATTCCATCCGAATTGTGCCTGTAATTATAAATCGGCTGTTCTGTAAAACTGATCCCATTCTCCGCATTGCCAAACACCAGATGCATGACGGCGATATCCTCATAAGTGTATCCCTCCGGAAAGATAATCCCGTTCCATACCTCCCTGCGATATAATTTGAACCACACCTGCGAGCCAATCTGATCAATCAATACTTTGTACAGCGCATCCTCATGGGACAGAATTGTTTTTTCTTTGAAATATTGGAATTGAACGCGAGTCTTCTTTTCATCCTCAATGACGTTTGCCGAACCGGCCGCAATATCCGTTCCGCTTTCCCTCAAAAGAGACAAAAGTACCTCATAACAGTCCTCCTGCAGCCAGTCGTCACTGTCCACAAAAGCAAAGTATGTCCCTTTCGCCATAGACATCCCCAGGTTCCTCGCAGCCGATAAGCCGTGATTGTGCGTGTGCACCACCTGTATCCGTTCATCCCGCCCGACATAATGATCGCATATCCGGGACGAACGATCCGTGGAACCGTCATCGACCAGAATAATTTCCAGATTTTTGTACGTCTGATTGGTAATGCTCTCGATACACCGTTCCAGATACTTTTCAACATTGAATACAGGTACGATCACACTGATCAGATCCATATTTCGTTTCCTCCTTCACATCCGTTTCTGAAGAGCCACGTACAGCTCTATATATTTTGAAAAACAGATTTCCTCCGCAAATTCTCTGGATTTTCTAAGACATCCCTCTCTGAAATCTTCATTTGCCACTCTCACTATTTCACGTTTCCATATCTCCGCATCACGGGAGTCCATACACATGCCGCTGCCCTGATCGACCATCTCAGCAGCTCCTCCGACCTTCGCCGTAACAACCGGCGTGCCGCAGGCAATCGCCTCCATATTAACGGTAGGGTAATTATCCTCCCTCGTACAATTCACAAACACATCTGCAGCTGAATATATTTCTGCCAGTTCTGCCTGATCTTCCGTCTTATGTATCGATATAATGTTCGAGGGAAGCCTTCTGTCCACCATTTCGTCTGTACCGACAAGGACAACCACATATTCCTTTTCTAAAATGGAAGCCAGTTTGATAAAAAAATCCAGTCCCTTATTTTCTCCCCAGCCGAACGCTACGCCAAGTATCATTTTTTTCCCTTCTTTTATGCAGTTTTTTTCCCGAAAATCAGATGGTGCAGGTTTAAATATATTCAAATCTATGCCAT
>CATJJD010000413.1 GCA_949740385.1 uncultured Lachnospiraceae bacterium | reverse complement strand
TGAGTTTGAAAACGGAGAAATACATGTGCGTCTGCTGATTGAGGGCGTTGAGGATACGGTCTCGAAAATATGCATTAAGAGTACCGGCAGTTCGGAATAATCGAACGAAGGTCTGAAAAATGAGGTGAGAAATGATCGGTATTTATTTTAGCGGTACGGGAAATTCCCGCCATGCACTGGAGGTTTTTCTGAGAAATTACGACAGTGGGGCGCGGAACAAAGAGCAGCAAAAGCTGCCGTTTCGCTGAAAAATAACCGGCCGCCCAGGGAGGACCCTGGCTTTTTGTGCCGCGCCGCGGGCCTGTTCGGACAGCGCCTTTATTTTCACGGTAAGACGGAGCGCTGCGATGGCCGCATAAAGATCGGCACGGAAAAATGTTCGCCTGCGGCATTTCTGTGATATAATTATTTTATTATTTGACAGGGAGCGTACAGACATGAAGTATAAAGAGTATTACAGTGATGACTACATTGTGGATTTTTCTGAGAAGATCGGTTCCGTGATGCCGGACTTTGACGGGAACAGCTTCTGCAGTTCTCTTGTGGGGAAAATGGACGACAGAGAGCTGTTTGAGCGGCTCGACTTTATTGTGGATGCCATGCAGGAGAGCATGGGCGGTGACTATTCCGAAAATGTCCGGGCTTTTTTTGCGATGCTGGGACCGGAGCTGGAGAGGCCCGAGGGAATGTTCAGTCTGGGGTGGTGGCTCTGGCCGGTGGGCCGGTATGTCGAGCGCCATGGAAATGAGGACTGGATGCTGTCCCTCTCTTTTCTGAAGGAATTGACGAAACGGTTTACTGGAGAGTTTGCGATCCGCCCGCTGCTGCAGGAGCACCCGAAGGAAGTGATGGACGAGCTGATCAGATGGACGGCCGACGAAAACGCGCACGTCAGGAGGCTTGCCAGCGAGGGTGTCAGGATACGCCTGCCCTGGTCGCGGAAGCTGACCGTTGCGCTGGACGAATTTGACCGCTACACGACAATTCTCACAAACCTGAAGGATGACAGGGAACGGTTTGTGCAGAAAAGCGTGGGCAATAATCTGAACGATCTCTATAAAGCGGCGCCGGAGAAGGCGGACTATATCATTTCCCTGTGGGAGCAGTCGGGCACAGGCAAGGCGCAGGAATGGATTATAAAGCACGGCAGACGGAAACAGAAATAAGCCGTCAGAAGCCGGCGGCAAAGCGGATAAAGTCGACAAACCAGTGCATGCCAACTGCCGCCTGCAGATTTTTCCGCTTCATCAGAAACGCCATCGGCAGGCCAAAGAGCAGACAGTTTACGGCGGTCATCAGAACTGCCATTCCCGGCGACCGTGCAAACAGGTCGGGATAATGGAGAAGCTCCCGGGGGATGACAAGCAGCGCGTAAATGTACATGGTTTTTGTGCGGCTGTCCGGTTTTTTGCGCAGCAGGAAATAAGCATATGCCAGCAGGTAGAAATGAAAAACAACCTCCTCTGCGATTGCAGGCTTTAAGGCGAAGACTGTGGAGAGCAGTACATCGCTGATGTGAACCGGACGGCTCATGGAGAGATAAATTACATTCACCAGTGCCAGCGGAACAGAAACCGCCGCGCCAAAAAGAAAGCTGCGGATGCCGCATATAACGCCGATGCGCTCGCTTCGATTTTCCTCTGCCGTCAGCTCAAACAGTATGCAGCCCGCATAAAATGTGACGGCGGTACAGATGCCGGTCACAATGATTTCTGCGGTTCTCGGATCGCGAAAAAGAGAAACCAGACAGACCGCTCCCAGAAGAAGCGCGGTGGCCGCCTGTCTCGGTTTAAAATTCCGCGTCCGGACGATAAAAGAAATCCCCTGAAGAGTCAGCAGTATCTCGGTCCAGTTCCAGACTCTTGACATGCGATTGTAGTAGTGCGGCGTGGCGTTTAGCGGCAGAATCGTTCCGGCTGCATAAACCGCGATAAAAATGCCAACAAAAACAAAATAATTTTGTTCGGCAGAACTTTTTTCTCCATGTAACAGATGGCTCATGGCGGAGCTCCTTTCGTTCCCTTTGCAGTGCAGGGTCTGATGCTGTTTCGTTATGATGAAATCTATTGTAGAGGAAAAGGCGGCAGGGTTCAAG
>CATJJD010000412.1 GCA_949740385.1 uncultured Lachnospiraceae bacterium | reverse complement strand
TCTGCGGGCCAATGATACAGCTCAATTTGTGTTCACCAATACGAAGAAGCCCAGTCTGCGGCTTATCAAGACCAGCGCGGACGGTACACCTTTGGACGGTGTGCCCTTCCGCATTGCTAAAATTGAGGACGGGAGCCGCTATCTGGACCGCACCACTCAGAACGGCGGCGAGATTCTGATAGAGGACCTGGAACCCGGTATGTATTCCGTGAAGGAAATTGCCACACTGCCGGATCACATTCTGGATGAAACTGAGCATCATGTGGAGCTGTTCCCTGGAAAAACTTCCGAAATCCGGTTGAAAAACGATAAGCGGCCCTGGCTGGTTATCAGTAAGACGGATAAGGACACCGGCAAGCCTGTCCCCGGCGTGACCTTCACACTGCGGGGTGCGGACGGGCCGACGATCACCACCAAGCCTACCGGCGAGGACGGCAAAATCACCATCACTGACCTGCTCCCCGGCCCCTACACTGTAACTGAGCAGAATGTCCCGGAGGGCTATATTCTGGACACAACGCCCCAGACCGTGACGCTGTTCCCCAACCGGGAGGCTCAGGTGGAGTTCCAGAACTATCAGCGGCCTACCTTGAAGATCGTGAAAGTGGACATCAACGGCAAGCACCTGACCGGCGCAATCTTCGAGGTCAAGACCAAATCCGGTGTGAAAATCGGCGACTTTCCTGTTGACGCGGATGGTACGATCACTGTGCCGCAGAAGCATTTGACCGAAGGCTATTATATCATCACCGAAATCCAGGCTCCGACAGGGTATATCCTGGACCCCGCACCCCACGAGGTCTACCTCCGCCCCGGTAAGACTACTGAGGTCAGTATCGAGAATGAGAAGAAGCCCAGTCTCACCATAAAAAAACTCGACAGCATTGTCGGTGATGGCGTGAAGGGTGCGAAGTTCGAGATTTGGGTCGCCAAGGATAAGAACCAGTATGGCACCTATCAGAAATTGGATGAGCATTATTACTATACGGACGAGAACGGCCTCATCCATATCGACGAGTTGGATACCGGCTGGTACAAAATCAAGGAAGTTGAGCCGCCCGAAGGGTATATGCTCAAGGAGCCGTCCGAACAGACGGTGTATGTGGAGCATGACAAGACCGCTGTTGTAACCTTTGAGAACATCCCGAAATCAGCTCTCATTATCAGAAAGATTGACGCGGAAACGGGAAAACCGCTGGTAGGCGCATGGTTCCGTATCCGCTATCTGGGCGGCACCTCCGGCAGCGGCGGTACGATTATCGCCGAACGCGAAACCAGCAGCAATGGCAATATCATCTTGACCGGCCTGGCGGCAGGGACCTACATCGTGGAGGAAATCAATGCTCCGGACGGCTATGTCATTGATGTTGCGCGCCAGACGGCCTAT
>CATJJD010000411.1 GCA_949740385.1 uncultured Lachnospiraceae bacterium | reverse complement strand
TTCTCTGTATGCTTCTTATCAGAAAGAATATGAACAGTTAATTCATAATATTTATAACTACAGTGAAAAAATTTATTACTATCGCTCCTCCATGATGCCTGCAAAGATTCAGGTGCCTGTCACATCCGGGAGCGAAGCTGCAAAACTTACGGAAAACAATTTAAGTCCTCTGGGATTAAGCAGCGTTTCTGCATCTGCCGGCAGAGCCACCATAGAAAGCGCTCTGAAAAATTACGCGAAAGTATATATAAAAACAGGGTATGTAAAACTGGAAATAAATAACAGCAGTTATACTTATAAAGGAACGGATGCATCCGGAAATCATTACGGACTGTGGACCGGCAATTTTAAGGTAACGAACTATTCCGACACCCAGGACGTAACATACTCCAACATCATTACTGTAAAAGTATATGATGACTACGAAGCATTCATTAACCAGAAAGTAAAAAAGGTAATTGCAGACAATGACGAGGACGGTTCTGTTTTCGATATACTCAATATTACGAACCAAAACAGCTTTAAAAATGCTTTGACAAGCTATGGACTAAACCGTCTGAAATCCTTTTATGATGCAATTCAGAGTGCTATGGACTGTCTTGTGCAGTTAAACCAGGCAGCGCAGGACGCCAGGCTGTACGAATCTGTCTATCTTCCCTTTTATAACAAACTGCAGGCATGTCAGAATGAAATTGATCAAAGACAGGCAACCGTTGATGAATGGCAGAAAAAATACGATAACACGGTTCTCAGGCAGCAGACAATACAAAAAATACTGAACTTTGAAAATTATATCGGAAAGGATTTATACCAGCTGTTTTGCTGCTATCGCCGTGAAGATACTTATCAAAATGACAATTATATTTCTGACGGTCTCAAAGATCAGGAAATCATCAGCCGTGCAAAGGATTTCCTTGAAACAGCACAGAAGGAATTAATCCGGTCTGCAACAAGACAGCACTCCATTTCATCTGCACTCTGCGACTTATTGCTGATTCCGGAATTTCAACCGCTGCTGGATAAATTTGAAGTGGGAAACTGGCTGAGAATTCGTGCCGACGGAAATATCTATAAACTGCGGCTTATCCGGTATGAAATCTCATTTTCGGATATAAACACGATCCATGTACAATTTTCAGATATAACAAAGATTCGTGATGCCGTCACCGATACTGCCAGCATTCTTCAGTCTGCAGACTCCATGTCTTCCGGTTATTCTTATATCTGTAAGCAGGCGGGCGCCGGACAGAATGCGAATTCAAATATAAACAGCTGGGTGGAAAACGGACTGAACAGCGCACTGATCCATATAAAAAATAACGATCACGAAGAGATTACATATGATAAGCACGGTTTTCTTGCCCGGGAATTTGATGATATTACCGGAAGCTACGGAAAAGAGCAGTTAAGAATCACCCACAATATTCTCGGTTTTACCGAAGATAACTGGAAAACCGTATCGCTTGGACTCGGAAAACACGAATACACGTACTATAACGGAAATGCATTTGTGACAGCAGAGGGATATGGTATCTCAGCCAGATTCTGCAAATCTTCCTTTATCTATGGTTCTCAGATCATCGGCGGTGATATTTACTCGGAAAACTACGCTCCTTTGGCCGGGACACATTTGAACCTGAATAACGGAACCTTTTCCTTTGCCGGCGGTGGGCTTACCTACGACGGAAAAACTCTCTCCGGCCAAAATCTGGTTATCCGTGCAAGCACGATTACAGGTACAACAATGAATTCGAGTGTTATTAACAGCACAACCATGAATGCAGGTACGATTAACAGCAGTAATATATACGGAACATATATTAGCGGTGGCACAATAGAAGGCAATTCGATTCACGGAAACACGATCGATGGAAATACGTTATCTGCCAACACGATTTCCGGTGGAACAATCACAGGTACTAATGTTTACAGCTCCAACCTTTACAGCGGATATATCAGCGGCGGTACGATTGAAGGTTCCCACATCAGAGGCGGCAGAATGGAAGGCTCTGTATTCGAAACAACAACTACTTCCGGCGGTCTTGCAGGAACTCTGCAAATCAAAGACGGAATTTTAACCGGATATTACGGCAATGGAAATAAAGCATACCAGCTTAGCCCATTCCATATCGACCTTGGAGATTCGTCTATTATTGTTAATGGATTTCATCATTTTGTTAAAAGCATTAACATGATGGAAGGCGCTTTTACTGTTATAAAAGACAGACAGACAAGTAATTGTGAAATTAATCTGAATGAAAATGTATATATCAAAAAAGACCTTTATATCAACGGAATGAAATGGGATGACATAAATAAAACAATTAACGATGCATACACCAAAGCCGTAAATGCAGCAACAAAATCAAGTCTGGACTCCCTTAAAAGCCGTGTCTCAAGTCTGGAATCCGCAATGCATGAATCAGGTGGACAGGGATCGACCGACTTCTAATATCGGAAAGGTAATTGATAATATGGAAAAAGCAGCGAATAAAGCAGTTACAAAACCAGTCACAGTTGCACAAACGGATCTCGCAAATAAGATTATGGAAGATATTAAAGAATCCAATCTGCACCCTTCCATACTGATGCCGGTAATCGAAGAAATCTATTTGATAACCAAAAATCTCCTGGCTGAGACAAGACAGATGGAATTAGAGCAATACGAAAAAGATCTGTCACTCGAAAACCAGTTATTGCCATGACATTTTTAATAAAGGATGGTGAATTAAGAAAATGAGCTTACAAAACACGCAAAATCTGGTTACAGACCTGTGCCATGATCACGCGCAGAGTATTCTTGTCAAGCAGTATGAAAAAGGGAGCCGTTTTATTCTGATCAAGTGCACGGAAAACGGCAAATTCTTTCCCTTAAGCAATAAAAACACAAAATGCAATATTAAGATGCTGACACCTGACAACCGTGCAGTTTATAATCCGTGTGAAATTCTCGATAACGGTATGGTGAAAGTATGTATCAGCGAAAGTATGGTATACGCTTCCGGTGTTGCACACGCCGAATTAAATATCGTCGACCTGGATGAGTCTGCCGTGCTGGCAACCATGACGTTCGATCTGATTATCCGGCCAAGCCCATATTCCGACAAAAGAGCAGCCGATTCCGATGAATTCAGCACACTTCTTGAAATCATAGCAAATGAGAAAAAACGCATCGACGCAATGCTTTCTCTGGAGCTGGAAGTGGAAGCCAACGAAGAACTCCGAAAAGATCAGGAAGAGGACCGGATATTCGCAGAAGAAAAAAGACTTGAGGCTGAATCAATCCGCAGCGAAAACGAGAATGACAGAATTTACAGCGAAACACATCGGAAGGAACACGAGGAAATTCGCACTTCCAACGAGCAGGAACGAATCCAATCTGAGTTTGTCAGAAACGCTTCGGAAGAAATCCGCATTGCATTTGAAAATGAGCGGTCCGATGCGGAAACATTTCGTGAATTGAATGAAGAACTTCGAAATGACAGAGAAGACGCGCGTGAGCACAATGAACATTCCCGGATTCTTGCGGAAAATGACCGATTCACCGACGAGGAAATAAGGCTCGAAAACGAAGAGAATCGTATTTCCGACGAAGCCGAACGCAATCTTGCGGAAAATTGCAGAATTGAAAATGAATTCGTGCGGGACTCGAACGAAAAATTGAGGGAATCCAACGAAGAAAAGCGTTCTGATTCTGAAAATATCCGCTTTACAAACGAAGAAGTTCGAAAAAGCAACGAAGAAACTCGCATCTCTTATGAGGATGAACGACAAAATTCCGAAATACTGCGCAGAGAAAACGAGAAAATACGAGGAAAAAACGAGGAAAAGCGTGAATACGCGGAAGACATACGAGCCGGCAATGAAGAGGACCGAATCGCGGATGAAATACTGCGCAAAGACAATGAAAATATCCGCAATGATAAGGAAACAGAACGAATCAACCGGGAAGAGCTTCGAAAATTAAACGAAAAAATACGCCGTGCCAATGAAAAAACAAGGATTATTCAGGAAAATGAACGGATCATAAAAGAAAATGAGCGCCAGGAAAACGAGAAATACCGGAGCGCCAGTGAAGCAGAACGGGTTTCTTTCGAAACAGACCGGTCACGAGAAGAAAATACAAGATGTATAAACGAAATGATCCGAAATGACAATGAAAATGACCGCATTGTCACAGAGGATAAACGCTGCTCGGATGAAAAAAATCGGTTCATCCGGGAAAAATTAAGAATCCTGAATGAAGAAAAGAGACAGGATTCCGAAAAGAAAAGAATCCACAATGAAAATGACCGCATGAATGCGGAGCTTGAACGTCAGTCAAATGAGGAAGAACGAAAGATTTTAGAAGACACTCAAATCGAGAATGAAAAACTCCGAAAAGCCAATGAACGCCTTCGCATCCTGCATGAAAATGAGCGGATCAGCAATGAGCAGTTCCGAATCGCAGGTGAATCTTACCGGGAAGATTCGGAAAAGCTCCGGGAAAATGCCGAATACGACCGTACTCTTTCCGAAGAATGCAGAATCCGGGCCGAAGACACCAGAAAAAGCAGCGAATCCGACCGTATACAAAATGAATCCGAGCGCATTCTCTCTGAAAAGGAGCGCTCCGATCATGAGGAAGCCCGTACCGAAGACGAAATTATTCGCGCGTCCAATGAGATCGACCGAATCAGAAATGAATCCGGCCGCGTAATCAACGAAGACGAACGCATCAACTCGGAAAAGCTCCGGGTCGGCACGGAAAAAATACGAGACCTTTTCGAGGGTGTCCGAAAATCGAATGAAAGGAATCGGGAAGACGCGGAAGAACTGCGAAAGCTGCGGCTTGACACGGCAGTGGAAGACGCGGAGCTGGCAAAAGAACGCGCCGACAAGGCGGCTCTTGCCTGTGAAAATATCGTAATCGGGTATGGATTTATTCCTGTGGGAGAAAAAGGTGCCAATAGCGGCGTTGCCCCTCTTGATAAACACGGAATCGTTCCTGCGACGCATCTTCCCGGATACATTGACCCGGTGTATGAGGGAATCGCCGTTGACGTATTTCTGAATGAAACCGGCGTTTCCAATGCGCGGGCGTTTATCATTGACGGAGAAAACAGCGAATGTGATCCCTGTGAATCTGCCGTGTACTATGATATTGAATCTTGCATACAATATCGGTGGTCCGGAAGCGCATTTGTCTCCCTTGGAACAAATGTAACGCTCGGAGAGACACACAATAATGCATATTACGGCGATAAAGGAAAAGAGGCGTATGACCACTCTCTCGCCGCCCACGCAAGGGTCGACGCAACAAATGTAAAGCAGTCCGAAAACAACGGAAATATCGTGATTGATGAACAGGAAGCAACGGTATATACGCACCCTGCTGCCCATCCAGCTTCTATGATTACCCAGGACGGCACCCACCGTTTCGTGACGGACGCCGAAAAAAACACCTGGAATAAAATCAAATCCGATGTCGAAAACAATATAAAAAAAGAGCTCAGCAACCTGACTGCGACAGTTCAGAATATGGGTACTTTTCAGGCGTCCAGTACAGCGCCTGCCAAAAGAAATATATTGTGGATCGATACATCCGCAGGCGGAATATTAAAATATCACAACGGCTCTTCCTGGGTAGCCGTAAACACAGTTTGGGGGTGACACACTTTGATCAGCGCCAGAGATTTTGTAAATCTAAAAGCAAAGATAAATGCAGAAATGCAGAGACGATGTTATTACGGAAGCATATCAAAATTTGCAGGCAGTACTTATCAGTTTTCAGAAGTTCCCGCTGCCGGAAAGCTTATAAAAAGTGAACAGGGCATTAAGATCACAGAGCCGCTGCTTAACATAAAGGATCAGGGCGATTTAAGTATTCAGGGAACGGTAAGAGGAAAAGTAATTCAGAAATCATTTAACCGTGAACTTATCGCATATGTGGACAGTCTGGCAGGGGAATCCGTTACCGGTACCTCATCATCGTGCCGGGGAGCCTGTACCGGCTTATGCGTCGGCACATGCGGAGCCGGGTGCAACGGCTGCACCGGCAGCAGCGGAAGTAATGGAAGCTCATCCTGCAGTTCCTGCGGCGGCTGCACCGGCTGCAGTGGCTGCGGCGGCTGTGGTTCCTGCAGCGGCTGCAGTGGCTGCGGCTCCTGCAGCGGCTGTTCCGCCTGCAGCGGAAGCTGTCAGGGCTGCAATGGCTGCAGCAGCTGCGGCGGTTCCTGCGGCGGTTCCTGCGGCGGCGCATGTATGGGCTGTGGTACCAGCTGCGCCGGATGTGCCGGATGCGACGGATGCAGTTCCTGCAGCGGATGCAGCTCCTGCAGCGGATGCGGCGGATGCAGCTCATGCAGCGGATGCTCGGGCTGTTCCGGCGGATGCTTCGGCTGTTCCGGTTGCGGAGGTACCTGCGCTTCGGGCTGTGCTGGCGGCT
>CATJJD010000410.1 GCA_949740385.1 uncultured Lachnospiraceae bacterium | reverse complement strand
TGCTCAAACCGGTAACCAGGAAAGGCTGGCAAAGGTGATCGGGCGGGACCTGGAGGAAAATTACCACCCGGAACAGATCAAACTCATGGCGGATGGATGCTGGCAGACAGTGGATGCCCGGAACATCCTCTATTTCAAACGGTACAATATTTATTCTTTCCACTCTGTTTGTGTTTTTTAACCAGGTCACGTAACGGTCAGCCGTCGCATCCTCTATCCGACTTCCCAGACGAATGGTAAGAAGCTTCTTCCGGTTATTGTTGTGTTCATTTTCGTTCTTATCTTTTTCAACTTTATCCTTAACAGAAAAAATACAGCATGACGCATAATTGTTCCGTCCCCAAATATAGCGATGCGGTTTTACCTTATCCTCAGAGAAAGATAAGTCATTGTCAGAACTGATATTTTCTTCTGTGAATTTTGACAATATTAATGATAGCATCCATCCGGATCAGATGATAAACGAAAAAACCCCGCACCATGCATCCTCTGCACAATACGGGATTTTCCCTCTTCTCTTATTCGATTCTATACAACGCCCTGCGCCAGCATCGCGTTCACGACCTTCTCAAAGCCCGCGATGTTCGCACCTGCAACGTAGTCGCCCTCTCTGCCGTAGCGCTTCGCCGCGTCGTCGATGTTGTGGAAGATGTTGACCATAATGCCCTGCAGCTTTGCATCAACCTCCTCGAAGCTCCAGCTAAGCCGCTCGGAATTCTGAGACATCTCCAGTGCGGAGGTCGCAACGCCGCCGGCGTTGGCAGCCTTTCCGCCCACGAACCACACGCCGTTCTCCTGCAGATACTTTGTCGCATCCAGTGTTGTCGGCATGTTCGCCCCCTCGCAGACCGCCCTGCAGCCGTTTGCGACAAGCTGCTTCGCGTCCTCGATCAGAAGCTCGTTCTGAGTTGCGCAAGGGAGTGCTATATCGCATTTGATCTGCCATACGCCGCGCCCCTCGTGGTACTCTGCGCTCTCTCTTGCAGCCGCGTACTCGGTCAGCCGGGCGCGCTTCACTTCCTTGATCTCCTTTAAGAGAGCCACGTCAATGCCCTCCGAATCGTAGATCCATCCGGTGGAATCCGAGCAGGTCACACACTTTGCGCCCATCTCGTGCGCCTTCTGAATCGCGTAGATCGCGACGTTTCCGGCGCCGGATACACAGACCGTCTTACCCTCCATGGACTCGCCGTGACACTTCATCAGCTCCTGCGTCAGATACAAAAGACCGTAGCCCGTCGCCTCGGTGCGCGCCAGAGAACCGCCGTATGTCAGGCCCTTTCCGGTGAGAACGCCCTCAAAGGTGCCGCGGATCTTCTTGTACTGGCCGAACATATAGCCGATCTCTCTCGCTCCCGTTCCGATGTCTCCCGCCGGAACATCCACGTCCGCGCCGATGTATTTGCACAGCTCCGTCATAAAGCTCTGGCAGAACGCCATAATTTCTCTGTCGGACTTGCCCTTCGGGTCGAAGTCCGAGCCGCCCTTGCCGCCGCCGATCGGAAGGCCCGTCAGGGAGTTCTTGAAAATCTGCTCAAAGCCCAGAAACTTGATAATGCCGAGGTTTACGGAAGGATGCAGTCTGAGTCCTCCCTTGTACGGTCCGATCGCATTGTTAAACTGCACGCGGAAACCTCTGTTTACCTGTACCTGTCCCTTGTCGTCCACCCACGGCACGCGGAACATAAACTGGCGGTCC
>CATJJD010000409.1 GCA_949740385.1 uncultured Lachnospiraceae bacterium | reverse complement strand
TGCAACGGGTTCCTTTACCAGTGATTACTTTGCCTGTGGTTCCAACTGGACATTGCGTGAAATCAGTCCTTCTGAGGGATACCTTTTGGATGAAACAATTTACCCAATCCCGGCGGATCCTGGCAATTATACCGTGGAACTCAACCAGATACCCATAGGTGTTACGGAAGAGGTCATCATGGGGCGCATCCGTCTGGTGAAGCATATTGATGCGGAACTGGAGGATGTGGAAAAGGTGGAAACCCCGACAGAAGTTCAGATGGAGAATCCGTCTGACAGTGATTCAGAACTGACGGATGCAGAAAATGCGGAAGCCGTCCAGGATGTTTTTATGGGAAGCGGTGGAGAGGCCCTGTCCAGGATGGAACTGGAAACAGACAAATCGTTGACCCGGGAAACGGAAGAGGATAACGAAGCAGAGGAAGATGCAGATGATGGGGATTCCCAGACGGACATGGATGAAGAGCAGGATGAGCAGCAGTCCCCGGAAGAGGAAGAACCGGCAGAAGATACGGAACTGGAAACAGAGCCGGAGGAGGATCCGTATACACCTGTCCCTGTCCCGATAGAAGATATTGAAGCTTCCAAGACGGGAGGGATCATTGAGCAGCCGGAGGAGGGAGCAAAATTCCAGATTTACCTTGCCAGTGCAGGCAGCTATGATGCGGCGAGGGAAGAGGAGCGGGATATCCTGACCACGGATGCAGACGGGTTTGCGGTTTCCAAGGATCTTCCTTATGGGCGTTATGTCGTACATCAGACGGAAGGCATGGAAGGGCAGGCATTCATTCCGGATTTCATCGTATATATCCGCACCAATGACCAGACCTATTCCTATATCCTGAACAATACGACCCAGTCCAGCTTTATCCGTGTGGAGAAACATGATGCGGAGACGGGGAAGATCATCCCAGCAGCCGGTGTCGGGTTCCAGATCCGTGACCTGTCCACAGGCGACCTGATTGAAGAGACGATTTATTATCCGACGCCTGTAACCATTAACACATTCTTTACCAATGAGGAAGGATGGATGATGCTTCCTTATGAACTGCCTCATGGCCAGTATGAGCTGATTGAGGTGGAAACCTGCTATGGCTATGTACTGGACAGCGAGCCGGTTCCCTTCACAGTGGACGGGACACAGGATGTGGTTGTGGTGGAAAAGCACAATATGCCACAGAAAGGCAGAATTGTCGTTTCCAAGACCGGAGAAGTGTTTGCTTCTGTCACGACATCCGACGGAGCTGATAAGGACGGGGTGGAAACCGTTTACCAGCCGGTTTATGAAATCCGCAGTATGGAAGGGGCAGAATATGAAATCCGTGCAGCGGAAGACATCTATACGCCGGATGGGACACTGCGTACTGCCAAAGGTGAAGTGGTGGATACTGTTACGACTGGCTCTGAGGGAACTGTTTCCAGTAAGGAGCTGTATCTGGGCAAATACGAAGTCATTGAAATAAAGGCACCCTGCGGCATGGTATTGAACAAAGAACCCCATCAGGTAGAACTGGTCTATGCAGGCCAGGAGATCGACCTGACGGAAACGGAAGCCGGGGTGTATAATGAACGCCAGAAAGTTGAGCTGGGTCTGGAAAAAACGATGGAACTGAACGAAGAATTTGGCATCGGCAGCAACAATGAGCTGGCCAATGTCACCTTTGGACTGTATGCAGCAGAAGACCTTACTGCGGAAGACGGTTCCGTCATCCCGGTAGGCGGGCTGCTTGAAGTTGTGAGCGTGGATGCGGAGGGCAGAGGAATTGCCCAGACCGACCTGCCGTTTGGCAGCTATTACCTGAAGGAACACAGTACGGATGCCCATTATATTTTGAGCGGGGATGAGTACCCGGTGGAATTTGAATATGGGGATCCGGAAACTGCAGTTGTCACGATTGCTGCCAATGATGGCGAGCCTGTCGTCAATGAGCTGATTTACGGTTCTATATCCGGCAAGAAGCTGGATGAGGACGGAGAGGGCTTAGGCGGCGCCAAGATTGGCCTGTTCGCACCGTCCGTCGAGGAGTTTACGGAAGAAAACGCAGTCCTGGTGACGACATCTGAAGAGGATGGCTCATTCCAGTTTGAGGATGTCCCGTATGGGTTATGGATTATCCGTGAGATTTCACAGCCGGAGGGCTTTGTGCT
>CATJJD010000408.1 GCA_949740385.1 uncultured Lachnospiraceae bacterium | reverse complement strand
TCTGGATTCTCCAGCATGTGTGTCGGAACATCGTGGGGTGTAGACATCTTCATGGATCTGAACTTGTGAAGTTTAAAGTACTTTTTATTTTTCCCGACTCTCTTCTGCGAAAAGATAACTGGTCCGGGATCATCTATCTCCATGGCTATGATAATAATAAAGAAAACCGGTGCGAGCACTATAAGCCCTGCAAAAGACAGAACAATATCAAAAAATCTTTTCACATATTTCTCATAGTACCCCGGCTTATACTCACTGTCTCCGACTGCTTCCAGATGTCCTCTTACTCCATCCGCATTTTCCTCATCGTTATCATCCCGGACAAATATGACCTTCTTGCCTTCTATTGGACTCTTTCCTGCCATAAGTTTATGCTTCTTCAAACATAACCACTCCCCTCTGATTTCGTAATACCTCCCTCTTTTCCCATAAAAACCTGAACTCTGACTGTTTGTGCAATATTCGGAAGTCGATTCGGATTAAATAATCCTTAATTTCTATTGTCTCTCCACCATCTCAACCCCCAGATGAATCACCGTCTCCCCATTCATAAACGGCACCTCCACCTCCGCGATCATCTTATGCAGATTGATTTTCCTTATCATACCCTCCAGATCCTTGAGGGGCCCCGACACAATCCGTATCGCATTCCCCTCCTGTATATCAATCTGTGACAGCCCGACCTCGTTCTTTTCAGGCTCTGTTCCTGTGCCGCTCTGCCCAAGCAGCCGGTCCAGCCACCGCTCTTCCCGCTCGGACAGCCGGACAAAGCTGTCAGTCTCCATTCCCAGCAGTCTTGTCAGAAGGGGAACCTTTTTCAGCTGTGAGTACAGCTCCGCCGCGTCGTCTGTCGTAATAAACACATACCCCGGCAGCAGTCTCTCGTGCACCTCGACCCATTTTCCGTGAAATTTTTTCCGGATCATTCTTGTCGGGTGGAAGCACTGTCCGTACAGACCGGCGGGAAGCAGCTTTCGGATGTGAGTCTCCGTCTTTTCCTCCTCCCGCGGCGATACCTGCAGTACAAAATAATTCATATGCCCTCTCCCATCCCTCCGTATCCGACCGTAAAGACAGCCCCGCCGTAAGGGCAGGCTTCGCCATCCATGACACATACTGCGCCACAGCTCTGCCGGATATGTCATACAGCGAAAATTCGAGTGCCCCTGCTTCAGGAATTTTCGTACTGCATTTTATGTTTCCAATCTTGCCTTTTGTCTAATACGTTTTCAAACATTTGAAAAAGCAAATTCAAATCAAAAGGAAACGCTTTTCTAAGTCGTTTCCGCTTCCAGTTCCGAGAGCAGCGCATCCTGCTCCCCGGTCAGCTTCCCCTCCGCCCGCAGCCGCCTCTGCACTGCGAGCCACTTTCCGACCCAGCATCCCTCCATCACACAGTTCTGCGGGATATTTGCGGTTCCGTGCTCCCTGCAGTACTGCCTGACCAGAGTGAGCCGCCGCATCCAGGAGTGCGTATCCCACACCATCCCGATGGCTTCCAGCCGTCTGACCCGGTCGGCTGCCAGGCTGTTTTTCTTATAGTACACGCGCTGTCTCTGAATCCAGGCTCCAAGCTTCACGCCGTCCTCCGACACATAGGATGACGGGACAAGCAGATTCCGGTTCTCTTTCGCGTAAACCTCGGCAGCCAGAAAACCTCGCTCCCAGGCGGTCTCAGTTCTCTTTTTCCACACCATCCCAATGGCGTCAAGGCGCGCCGTCTGTTCCGCCGTGAGGGGCGTCCCTCTGCATCTGCCATGCCGCAGCCTGCGCATCCGGCTGATCCAGGCGCCGAGCCGGATGCCCTCCGCATCCACGTAATCGCTGGGAACGTCCAGATTTCCCCACCTCTCATAGTACCCGACAGCCGCGCCGTAATTTCTTTCCCACAGCCGGTCCAGCCTGTCCCACACCATGCCGATGGCCTCCAGCTGTCTCTTCCGCTCCGGTGTCAGGTACTTTCTGTGAGCCCCGGCCCGCTCCCACGTTCGAAGCATGCCAAGCCACGGTCCCAACGCGATGCCGCCTTCCACATATTTTGCCGGCACGTCCAGATTTCCGTGGGCATCAAAATATTTTTTTGCCGCCGCAAAATTTTTCTCCCAGCCCGCATCCCCAAGAGTATCCCAGCGCATTCCGATGGCATCCAGCTTTGCGATCTTCTCCTCCGTCAGATC
>CATJJD010000407.1 GCA_949740385.1 uncultured Lachnospiraceae bacterium | reverse complement strand
TCGATGCCGCCTTCCTCCAGGTTTTTTACTTCCTGCTCCAGGTGGCCGTAGTCGGCGCACATCATGGAGGCTGTGAGTTCGAATTGCATAGTTATACCCTCATCCAGATATCCTTTGGGGCATCGCTGCCTCAGCTTTCCCCTTTCTATTTACTGCATCTTGGGCAAGATGCAAAAGGGCGGTTTATGGTTCTGCTTTCAATCCAGAAAGTTTTTATCAGAATAGATCGTTTTATATTTTTTCCTGTTCTTCTCGAAAAAGAAAGAAATGAGACGTTCTGAAAGGAATCCCGGGTATCGGTTGTCATAGCTATCCTCTCTGCTTCCTCCATGCTCCACTGCCGCAAAAAGGACAGGAAACAGCCATCTGCACAGTTCATCCAGCACTTCCCTCCGCATGATAAACATGTTGCAGGGGGAATAGAGATTTCTCTCAAAAAAGTCCTCTGCCTCCTGAGCCTCCCGTAAATTCCGTTCCCGCAGATACGCCATCATATAGTCCCAGTCCATGGGCTCGTGGCGTTTCCTATAGTTTTCTCTAAGGTTTGGTGCCACATACAGAGGAACCGGAAGAATAACATCCACTTCATTCACAAGCATGCGCTCCAGCCAGTCCGGCGGCAGAATAAAATGTCTGCGGTAATGCTCCAGGCCAACAATTTCCTCTTCAGCATTCTTCCAGATCCAGTAAAGAGCGGTCAATTCACAGAATTGTCTGTTTTTCATTGAAATATTATCGCCTGTGTTATCGGCTACAAGGCAGTCCGCAAGGCGTTTTTCCGTCAAAGCCGCCCCCACCTGAATCATCTTTTCATGAGGTTTTTCTAGGTACTGCCTTCTCAACGGAGCGTCATAAATAGATTTCGCCACATATACAGCTGCCGGCACGCTGTCTTCCAGAGCCTTCAGCTTATCTATCTTCAAAAAGTCCTGTCCCGCATCTGCATAACGCCTTTCCAGGTAGGCATTGCGCAGCCGGATATCCAGTCCTGCATCTACCGGCATGATCTTTTCGAAACCAAGGCCTCTCAGCTCTCTGGTGATTTCCTCATGATAGATTCCCCTGGTTCCTATATAAACCGGGTAATTCGTATACAGTTTACCCTTATCAAGTTTTACAACCGGGACATCACCTATCTTCTCCGGATTGGGTTCTTCATTATTATAGAGGTACGCCTCTACGGAAAGACCGGGGTATAATGTCTGCAGATATACTGCCGTTGTCTGCGCCCTGGAGTGCGCGCCAAAAATATAAATCCTGTCTGCCATTTCAACCTTCTCCCAAACCCCTAAAACCGATTTGCGCATTCCCTGACCTTCTCCAAATACGAATGTCCATGCCGTTCATCCGGCTCCAGATAGTTCCCTTCCCCCCACTCATTCCACGCATTGAGGAAGAC
>CATJJD010000406.1 GCA_949740385.1 uncultured Lachnospiraceae bacterium | reverse complement strand
GTATCTGCACAGGATAAAACAAATACTCTGGAATGCGGCGATATTTCTATTGACCTGTTAGCAAGCCGTGTATTATTGCATAACAGATTATTAGAAGTGCCAAATGCAGAATATCGCTTACTTTGCCTGTTAGTGCGCAACGCACACCGCGTTGTTTCGAGAGATATTATCCTGAATGATTTGTGGGACGGAACAGGAAATTTTGTTGACGATAATACCTTATCCGTTTATATTCGCCGACTCCGTGAAAAAGTAGAAACCGATGCTTCTCACCCGCAGCACCTGATCACTGTCCGCGGATTTGGTTATCAATGGAAGGAGTTGGACGCATGAGCATATTCCGTGACAGACAGGTTAAGCTTTTTTCTTTTTTCATTGCCGTATATATTGTTCTGACTTTGGGTGCGGGCATATGGCTTTGTCAAACTCAAATAGCTGCTGCAAAGGCTATGTATCTGGAGCATGACAGGGCTGTTGTATCTGCGCTATTGGAACGGGGAGTTTCAAAAGAAGTAATTGCAAATGCTGTTTTTTCCACGGATATAAGTGCCGCGGGGGTGGATTTTTTAAGCAGTTTAGGAATCAACCAAAAGACACTTAATAGTCTGTTGCCGCATTTCTCTCAATTTCAACATCATTTTTTGCTTATGATATTGGGAGGGTGCATTTTCCTGGCGCTAATCCCCGGCATTGGAATTATTTTTTTTCTGCGAATCAGGAACAGGCTTTATCTGCAGGCAGAAAAAATCATAGATAACTATATTAACAATGACTATTCCCGACATTTGCCGCAGGACAGGGAGGGGGAAATTTTCCATTTATTTGCTTCTGTTGACCAGCTTGCGACTATGCTTCAGGCCAAAAACGAAACGGAGCATAAAACAAAGGAATTTCTGAAAAGCACAATTTCGGATATTTCACATCAACTGAAAACGCCATTAACAGCTTTGATGATGTATCAGGAAATCATAGAAGCCGAACCGGATAATGCTGAAACGGTAAAGGAATTTTCACAAAAAATCGGAACTGCCTTAAAGCGAATAGAACAGCTTATTTTGTCTATGTTGAAAATAACACGTTTAGACACTGGAAATATTCTTTTTGAAAAGCAGTCATGCCTGATACAGGAAGTGATCAAAAACGCGATCAGCGAGCTTACGACAAGGGCTGCACAGGAAGGAAAACAGATCATTGTAAATGGGTCACCTGATCAAACAGTCATTTGCGACATGGACTGGACAGGTGAAGCGATTGGAAACCTTGTGAAAAATGCTTTAGACCATACAAAAACGGGAGGAATCATAAGAATCACCTGGGAAAGGACACCGATTATGCTGCGGATTTTAGTTTCCGATAACGGAAACGGGATTGCCCCGGAAGATATACATCATATTTTCAAACGCTTTTACCGCAGCAAATATTCTTTCAATACTCCGGGAATCGGATTAGGACTGCCTCTTGCAAAATCGATCATAGAGGGACAGGGAGGGCTTATTTCTGTCCAAAGTATTTTACATGTGGGAACCACCTTTTCAGTTGCTTTTCTTACGGAATCAAAAGGTTAAATTCATCGGATTGTAAACTGTCCCTGCTATCTGTTTACTGACGGCGGTGTAATATTTTCTGACAGTCTCTCAAAAATACAGCAGCAAAGAAATCGGTACCATATTATTGCCCGGTATCTCAATCAAAGGAAAACTGCCAGTCTGAACGGTTTTGTAATATAATCATCACCCCGATGTCGAACCCCATGATAATATCTGTTTCTTCATCAGCGGCAGTGAGAAACATAACGGGTACTTTTGAGGTCTGCATGCATTGTGGAAATTGTGGAAATACCCAGAGTGACTGACCGGCATGTATTTTTCTCCAAGTGCAGTTGTTCATTCCACAGCATCCAGAAAGCAGTCCACAGCAAATGGATTAAAATGTTACCTTCTATCACCGAAAAAAGAAAAAGGAAGCTGTTTGCGGCGGAGAATGGCTGCAAAGAAGTTTCCTGACAATATCAAATTGGAGGAGGAACGTGTTTATGCCAATGCAGATTCATGGAAATTATGGACATTCCGGAACCGACTGCGCAGAGTGGGTGAAGGAAAAACAGGCCGCCGAAAAGGCAGAAAAGGCAAAGGAGGCAGAGAAAGCAGCAGAGGAAAAAAACGCTGGTAAGTTGTCCGAACCACAG
>CATJJD010000405.1 GCA_949740385.1 uncultured Lachnospiraceae bacterium | reverse complement strand
TTCTTACAGGCAATTTTACAGCACAGCGTAGAAAGTTGAAACACTTTCATTACTATTTGTGCCGCCAACTGAAAGGCGGCGGAATGGAGATTTTTATGAATCAGAATAGCTACTGTAACTGCAGTCAGAATTCGTGCTGCACTCCCTGCTGTGAGTGCGGGCCTGCCGGGCCGAGGGGAGATCAGGGGCCTGCGGGCCCGCAGGGTGTCAAAGGAGATACCGGTTGTCCTGGCCCGAGGGGAGACAGAGGTGAGCCTGGGCCTGCGGGTCCGCAGGGTATTCCCGGCTGTCCTGGCCCGAGAGGTCCAAGGGGAGATGCCGGCCCGGCAGGCCCGACCGGAAATACCGGGCCGAGAGGCTGCGCGGGTCCGAGAGGATATGCGGGTCCGCAGGGTATTCAGGGTATTCAGGGTGTCCGCGGTGATATTGGCCCGAAGGGTGATCCGGGCTGTGAAGGGCCAAAGGGAGACATGGGTCCGCAGGGTCCGGCAGGTCCGACTGGCCCGGCAGGCCCAGCGGGCCCCCAGGGAGACATGGGGCCGCAGGGTCCGAGAGGTATTCCGGGTCCGGAAGGCCCGGCTGGTCCGACGGGTCCGATGGGTCCGCAGGGGGTGACCGGCCCGCAGGGCGTGCAGGGTGTAACCGGCCCGATCGGCGTGCAGGGGCCAAAGGGATGCCCGGGAGATGAAGGTCCGCAGGGTCCGGCCGGCCCTGTGGGAGCAACCGGCCCGACGGGCCCTGCGGGGGCAGCGGGAGCAACGGGAGCGACAGGAGCGACCGGCTCAACGGGAGCAACGGGAGCGGACGGAGCGCCGGGTCCGGCGGGAGCGACAGGAGCGACCGGCCCGACGGGAGCGGACGGAGCAGTTGGGGCAACGGGAGCGACCGGTCCTGCAGGAGCGGACGGAGCAGCCGGGGCAACGGGAGCAACCGGTCCAACGGGAGCGACCGGCCCGACAGGAGCAGACGGAGCAACCGGCCCGGTCGGGCCTTCCGGCGGTGGGGCAATCATTCCGTTTGCATCCGGCCTTCCGGTTACGCTGACGACACTCGCCGGAGGTCTTGCGGGCATTCCTGCGTTTATCGGCTTCGGAAGCAGTGCGCCGGGGCTCACGGTGCTGGGGTCCTCGATTAACATTACAAATGCGGCCGGAACTCTTTCTAATTTTGCGTTCCTGGTTCCGCGGGCGTGTGTGATTACAAGGCTCCATCTGTTTTTCAGCACAACCGTGGCTCTCTCCCTGGTGGGTTCCAATGTGACGGTAAAGGCGCAGCTCTACCAGTCGACAATTCCGGACAACGTGTTTACACCGATTGCAGGAACCCAGATCAGTCTGGTGCCGATGCTCTCCGGCAACATAGCGGTCGGAACAACGTTAAACGCAGCGCTTGTGGATCTCAACATTCCGGTAATGCCGCAGACGAGGCTGATGCTCGTATTTTCAGCAACCTCGGGCGGGCTGTCGTTGCTCAATACGGTTGTCGGTTACGCAAGCGCGGGATTAAGCCTTACCTGAAAACAGCTGCGGGAATTCTCCAGGGCAGGTAATGTGTTGAGAAGGGATAAATGAAAAGAGAATACGACACAGACGCGGCGTTTTTGTCTCTGCACGGAGGGGAACAGGAACGCCGCGTTTTTTGTCCTTATGCTGCGAAAAGAGAAAATGACAGCGATTGTCAGATAAAATTTTCCCCATTATTTCATGGTAATTTGGAGAAAAGCGCAGCAAACTGTTTTCATATCAGAGGGATGAGATGGGCGTCGAATATGCATAAGGCGATTTATTCCCTGAGTATGATGCCGGGCTGTATACAGACGGCGGCGCGAGCATGGTGGTCAGCCGCGGCATTGGAAACAGCATCATACCACTGCGTTTCCTTTCCGAAACTCACTCCGATACTGCCCCGGCGTCTTCCCCGTCGCCTTCTTAAACACCTGCGAGAAGTAGGACTGGGAGGAGAAGCCCAGTGTCGCAGACACCTGGGCGATGGAGAAGGAGGTGGATTCGAGCAGCGACTTGCCCTCCTGGATGCGCTTCTCCAGCAGGTAGCTGATGGGCGATATTCCGATATATTTTGTGAAGGCGTGAGCCATGTAGTATTTGTTC
>CATJJD010000404.1 GCA_949740385.1 uncultured Lachnospiraceae bacterium | reverse complement strand
TTTGACGAGCCAACCGACCACCTGGACATGGAGAGCATCACCGCGTTAAACAACGGCATGATCAAATTCCCGGGCGTTATACTCTTCGCCTGCCGTGACCATCAGGTAGTGCAGACGACGGCCAACCGGATCATTGAGTTTCTTCCGGACGGGTCCATGATCGACAAGGTATCCTCCTACGACGAGTATCTGGAGAACGACGTCATGGCAAGAAAGCGTCAGGTATACAGCACCTTTACCTCCGAGGAGGAGGAGGATTAAAAAAGCGCCGCAGACAGTCTGCGGCGTTTTTCTTTCCTGTTTAATTCCCGTTCCGGTTCTCGATCTGCCAGTCGATGGGCGTGCTCCCGTGCCCGCTGAGAAATTCGTTCGCCTGGCTGAAATGCCGGCATCCGAAAAATCCCCGGTAGGCGGACAGAGGGCTCGGGTGCGGCGCTTTTAAGATCAGATGCTTCGGGTTTGTGAGCATCGGAATCTTGCTCTGAGCCGGGCGCCCCCACAGCATGTACACAATCGGCCTATCCTGGGCATTGACCGCCGAAATGACGGCGTCGGTAAACTTCTCCCAGCCCTGCCCCTGATGGGAATTGGCCTGATGGGCCCGCACCGTGAGCACCGTGTTAAGAAGAAGCACGCCCTGATCCGCCCACTTCTTCAGATACCCGTTGTCCGGCACATAACACCCCAGATCATCCGACAGCTCCCGGTAAATGTTCTGCAGAGACGGCGGAATATCCGGCTGATCCGCCGGCACCGAGAAGGACAGCCCGTGGGCCTGGTGCTCGTTGTGATACGGGTCCTGCCCCAGAATCAGCACCTTCACCTCGCCAAGGGGCGTAAAGTGCATCGCGTTAAATATTTCGTCCGACGGCGGGTACACCCGTCTGCTTTCGTATTCCTGCCGCACAAACTGATAAAGCTGGCGGTAATAGGGCTTTTTGAATTCATCCGCCAGCGCCGCCGCCCAGTCGTTTTCCAACATGCTCATAGCTTTCTCTCCTGACTCTCAAAGATCAGCGGCGCACCGGTACGCACCGGCCTGCGAGGTAATCCTTCAATGCCCCGATCTCCATCTCCTTATAGTGAAACAGCGACGCCGCAAGGGCCGCATCGGCCCGCCCTTCGGTCAGCGCGTCATAAAAATGCTCCATTGTCCCGGCGCCGCCGGAGGCGATGACCGGAATCGACACGCACTCCGCCACCTGTCTGATGAGCTCCACATCGTACCCCGCCTTTGTGCCGTCGCAGTCCATGCTGGTCAGAAGAATCTCCCCTGCGCCCCGCCGGTCCGCCTCCCTTGCCCATTCGACGGCGTCCAGCCCGGTATCAATGCGGCCGCCGTTTTTGTACACGTTCCAGCCGCTTTTGTCCGGGCGTCTTCTGGCGTCGATGGCCACCACCACGCACTGGCTGCCGAATTTCTCCGCGGCGCTGCTTATGAGCTCCGGCGTGTTGAGGGCGGAAGAGTTGATGGAAATCTTGTCCGCCCCCTCCCGCAGAAGCTCCTTGAAATCGTCGGTGGTGCGGATTCCCCCGCCCACCGTAAAGGGGATAAACACCTGCTCCGCCACTCTGCGCACCATATCGACGACGGTGCGCCGGTTGTCGCTGGACGCCGTGATGTCCAGGAACACAAGCTCGTCGGCTCCCGCCTGATCGTAGGCCGCCGCAACCTCCACCGGGTCTCCGGCGTCCCGCAGATTCACAAAATTAATTCCCTTGACAACCCTGCCGCCGTTCACGTCCAGACAGGGTATAATTCTTTTGGTAAACATGGCACCTCCGCATCACATGGCCGCAAAATTCTTAAGGATCGCAAGCCCCACCGCACCGCTCTTCTCCGGGTGAAACTGACACGCAAACACATTGCCCTGCTCCACCGCCGCGTGGATCGTGACGCCGTACTCCGTGCTGGCCGAAACGATGTCCGCATCCTCCGCCTTCAGATAGTAGGAGTGGACAAAGTACACATGGGACCCGTCCTTAATTCCCGCAAAAAGCCGGCTGCCTTCCTGCAGCTTAAGGGAATTCCAGCCGATATGCGGAATCTTAAGCCCATTGGCCGGCGGAATCCGAACCACGCTTCCCTTAAGAATGCCAAGCCCCTCCGTGTCGGGGCACTCCTCGCTCCCGGAAAAGAGCATCTGAAGTCCGAGACAGATGCCGAGAAACGGCCTGCCTGACGCAGCCGTCTCCCGTATCACCCCGTCGAGACCGTATTTTCTGAGCTGTCCCATGGCATCGCCGAAGGCTCCGACCCCCGGCAGCACCACCCGCTCCGCCGCCTCAATGACGCGGAAATCACGGGTGATCTCTGTCTGCTCCCCGATGGCCGCAAAGGCCTTTTCCACACTCCTTAAATTTCCGGCATTGTAATCTATAATCGCAATCATACTTATTCCTGCTCCAGACCAAGCTCCCGCAGAAGCTTTCTCAGCTCCTGTGTGTACTCCCTGCGGGTTCTCAGATTATACAAAGAGAGCGCCTCCTCTCCGGTAATGTTATAGTCTTCCAGAAGCGACTTTCCAATCTTTGCCCCCAGGTCCTCAAGCTCTCCCAGACACTCGTACTCTCTGGCGCTCTCCCGGTTCTCGTCGTAGCGCCCGTAGGCACAGATCAGCGCGTCAACCGCCATGTCCTGCCGACCGGCATCAGAAAATACAAGATAGGTATTGTACTCCGAGGAAACCGGCCCCAGTGTCAGAAGCTGCATGTAGAGTCTCTCGTCCCGCTCCTTCACCTCCAGCCCGGAGAGCTGGGAGTAGGCATCCGCGTAGGCTCCCTGTCCGTAGTACTCCTTCGCCTGATTCACATGCGTCTGATAGCTCGTCAGCTTCGTGCCGAGGAGCACCAGTCCCATGAGCGAGCCGACCATGACAAGAATCGCAATGACAGGCCCCTTCGGAAGCGGCGGCGTGTTGTCCTTCTCCTTCGGCGGCTTCGGCTTCTTCTCCTTCTTAGGCTTCTCCTTTTTCGGCTTCGGCTCCTTCTTCGGCTTCTCCTTCTTTTCTTTCTTCTCTTTCTTATCCTTCTTCTTTTTGCCCTTCTTTCCTTTTCCCTCGTCCTCGCCGTCCATCTCTTTTAAAATCTGCTGGTTCTCCGCCGAGAGCTGGGCAACGTCCACCGTGTCCACAGCCGACACCGCCACGACCTCACTCTCCGGCTCATCCTCGCCGAAGAATACCTTTCCCAGCTTCTGGAAAAATCCGCCGGACTCCCCGTCCTTCTTCTCTTTCTTCCTGCGCTTTTTCTTCTTTTTTCCGTCCTCTTCCTCTGCGGACTCCGCCGCACTCTCCTGGCCGGCCTGCATCTGCGCCTCGGCAAAATTGTCGAACTCCGCCGTATCGCCCACTTCGGTTCCGCTCTCGTCCGCGGAGAGCAGATCGCCCAGATCCGACAGATCACCCTCCCCCGCCAGAATGTCCAAAAGATCGTCGCTGCCCATGCCGGAGAGATCCACCTCCCCGTCATCCGCCGCCGGAATGTCCAAAGGCAGTCCTTCCAGCTCATCCGCCGCCGGAAGATCAAGCGGCAGTTCTTCCGGAATGTCCAGAACCGGCTCCGGCACTTCCGGAAGATCCATCGGATCGTCCAGCTCCGGAAGATCGTCCGCACTCACCGGGTCCGGCTCCGCCGCCGGCTGATCCAGGCCGTTCATATAGCTTAACATATCCGCAATGGAAGCGTCGGTCTCGTCCGGCTCCGCCGCCGGCTGCGGGTCGCCAGCCAGAAACGATTCCTCATTGAAATCCGGAATATCCTCCTTTAAAAGCTCCGTCTCAAACTCCCGCAGGAAATCCTCCTCCTTCTTCGCCTCCTCTTTCTGTGCTGCGCCGAAGAGATCTTTTTCAAAGTCATCCATCGGCACGCTCTCCAGCGCGTCGGACATATCGCTGTCAAAGGAGGAATCCCCGTCATTCAATGCGCTGAGCAGCTGATCAAGATAATTCTCAGATGATTCATTCTTCATAAGTTATCTCCAAACTATAATTATTCCGATAAAACTCTTTAAGGGATGTGATACGCCCATCACATCCCTTATCCTGACATTTTCGCTATACCTCACGATTCTCGATCAGTTGGTCAATGGCATCTACAAGACTTCCGATCTCCGGCTTGGTTAACTGCGCGTCCGCGCCGAGCTGCCTGCCCTTGCGGCGCATCTCATCGTTGACCAGCGAGGAGAAGATAACAAGCGGAATTTTTCTGAGCACGTCATCCGTCTTCACCAGCTTTGTCAGACGATGACCGTCCATGAGCGGCATCTCAATATCCGTGATAATGCAGTGCACCATCTCCGTCGGGTTGCCCGCCTCCTTAAACTCCAGAAGCTTATCCCATGCCTCCTGTCCGTTGGCAGTGACAATCAGCTTCACATAGCCGGCCTTGCGCAGGCAGTCCGTAATCAGCTTGCTCAGAAGCGGCGAATCCTCCGCGATCAGAATCGGGGAATCGCTTCTCTCTCTCTCTCCGATCTCGTCGATATCCGCCACCCGAAGGCCGGTCTCCGGGCTGATTTCCGAAACGATGGACTCAAAGTCGAGAATTACCACAAGCTTGTTGTCCATCTTGATAACGCCGGTGGACACGCTGCCGTCCTGTCCGTTGAGCGTTGAATCCGGTTTGATAATCTCCTCCCAGGAAACGCGATGGATCCCGATCACCTGATCCACATGGAACGCAATGTCCAGCTTGTTGAAGTTCGTGATGATAAACAGACCTTTCTCGTCCGTCTCCTCCATGCCAAGACTGTGCTTCAGGTTAATTACCGTAATCATTGTGTCTCTCGGCATGAAAATGCCTTCCACGCTCGGATGTGTATTTGGAACCGGAGTGACCTCCTGATATGTAAGAATCTCGCGGATCTTTGCCACATTAATGCCGTAATGGCTGCTCCCCAGCGTAAATTCCAGAATCTCCAGCTCGTTGGTTCCTGATTCCAAAAGAATATTCGTATCCATATGTTCCCTCCCGAATTCATATATAAGTATATTTCTATTATAGCATATGTCTGTAGAAATTGTACAACTTTTTTATAAAGTTACCGAGTAGTCTGTGCCATTGTGCTCCATCGAGAGTGACGGCTCCGAAATCAGCTCCGCCTGTTCCTTCGAGATCTCAAAGATCAGCACTGCACCGGCGGATTCGCCCGCGGCGATCTTTCCCTCAAACGAGGCGAGACTGTCCGCGATAAAGCTCTCCTTCTCCGGTATGCGCTGCGCACCCTCAAAGCTGCAGTAGAAAGCATAGCCCTTATCGAAATTGTCAATCTCAATATCCTTGTCGGTCCGGTTATGGATGGTAAATTTCATCACTGCGAATGTGTTCCCGCGCTCCGCGCTGAGCGAGAAGAACGAGCCCTCCCGGTAGATGTCCATCAGCGAAAAACCGTCGTAGCTCACCGAAAGGCTGTCTTTGTAACCGATGGCCTCCGCAAGGGATATCTCCTGCAAAGGCTTTGTGTCTGATTCGCCCGGCGATTCCTCCCCGGAAACCGGCTGTCCGCTCTCAGAGCCCGAGGCGTCCTGCGTCCCGCCGTCCTCCGGCTGCGTGCTCTCCGGCACGGCGATCTCCTCCTCCTCTTTCGGCTGCGCGCTGTTCATGCCGTCCTTCTGGTAAATGTTGTACTTTGAGAGCATGTACGCCGCCGCCTGGACGACAAGCTCTTCCTCCTCTTTTGTCATCTCATACAGCTGTGTTCCGCAGCCGCCGAG
>CATJJD010000403.1 GCA_949740385.1 uncultured Lachnospiraceae bacterium | reverse complement strand
TTGCAGCGCTTCCCCTCCAACGCAACTTCTACAGCCGTTTTGTCCATGGCAATAAGGACAGAACAGTGGTCATCATCTCGGATGCTATGCGCTACGAAGCTGGCCGGGAGCTGTTCCAGCGGATGCTGGATGACCCGAAGTGTACGGCCAAAATGGAACCGATGCTCAGCAGCGGGAGTACAACCTCCACACCCTGGATCGGATGCTTTGCGCTTATGCGGCAGCCGTAAAGCAGGGGGCCTCCGGCGAGGTGACCGACGCGTGGCTGGAGGCCATCTGCGACTACGTGAATTTCTCGGATTACGACAGCTTTGACTTCGATAAGAATTCCAGCCTGACCGAAAACCGTACCGTTCCCATCGCTATCTGCGTCGGCACCGGGAGCGACCAGACCTTCCTGATGAAGCTGGTGGATAAGAACGGCGGCACCCTTGCGCCGATTAATGACGAGGTGCCCGCTTTCGGCATAAAGGCAAAGTTCAGATCGTTCCCGTCTGTTTCCATGATAAAATCAATTCGCATAAATATCACATTATACAAACGCTGCACATCTGAACATATTTTCTCATAAGAAATATTTTAGAAACAAAATCCTGATTTTTATTGTAAACTCTGCCATACTTCTGTATACTGTAAGTGTATAAAATCTGAGTTGAAAAAAGTCGGAACGGAAATTCATTTCTGTTCCCGGAGTGGGCGTACAGGGCCGGCAAAATAAACTTCCGCCGCTGCACGCCGGTATTATAATCGGGTTATTCCCTGAAAACAGTCAGGGATGCCCATGTGCCGGTTCCGGTATCGTCGTGATAACGAAATACCGGCACCGGACAGGACTTATGCCCTGTAAACACAGGAGGATTATGAGTACAACTGAAAAACGGAAAACAACCGACGAACAGCATCAGCAGGACCTGGAGCGGCTGCAGAAACTGCGTCCCATAGACGATGATTTCATGCGCTGCCTGCTGCGTGACAACCTGCCGCTTGCACAGCTTGTGCTGCGGATTATTACCAGCAAGCCGGATCTGGTTCTCACCCGGTGTGAAACGCAGAAAGATCTGAAAAGACTGGCCGGATCCCGTTCCATCTGCCTGGACGCACATGGAATAGACTCCATCGGAACGCATTTCAACCTTGAGATCCAGCGAGAGGGAACGGGTGCGGATCCCCACAGGGCGAGGTATCATTCGAGCGCGCTGGACATTGAAAATCTGCATGCGGGGCAGGAGTTTGATGAGCTGCCGGAGACCTGCACGATCTTTATCACCGAGAAGGATTTATACGGAACGGGAGCTCCGATGTATACCATCGAGCGGATGAACCTTACGACCGGTAAGGCCTTCGGCGACGGAGAACACATCATTTATGTGAACGGGGAATACCGGGGAGACGACGATCTCGGAAAGCTCATGCATGATTTCAACTGCACCGATGCAGAGGACATGCATTTTGAGCTGATGGCGGAACGAACGGAATATTTGAAAAAAGACCCGAAAGGAGTACGGAGTATGTGTCAGATAATGGAAGATTTGAGAAATGAATCCCTCAGCCAGGGGCGGCGAGAAGAAGTCTATTCCTCTGTGAGGGATGGCGACTACAGTGTAGAGCGCGGAGCAGAAAAGCTCGGCCAGTCTGTGGAAGTGTTTGTAGCACAGATGCAGGCGGAGGGTTATCGAGTGCCGGAACCGGTATGACGAACGAAACAGAATCGGGGGATGCAGAGTCGGAACTTATGCTCCGGCTCTGTTTCCATCCGGGAAGGAACATCCGTTTTTTGTACCGCTGATATCAGGAAAAGGACGTATCGGGGAAATGCCGTCATGGCAGCGAAATAAAGAGCAAAATCCTGATTTTTATTGCAACCCCGGCCATACTCCTGTATACTGTAAGTGTATAAAACTGAGTTGAAAAAAGTCGGAACGGAAATTCATTTCTGTTCCCGGAGTGGGCGTACAGGGCCGGCAAAAATAAACTTCTGCCGCTGCACGCCGGTATTATAAGCGGGTCAGTCCCTGAAAACAGTCAGGGATGCCTATGTGCTATCCCTGTTTACTGATCATGGTGATGAAAATTTTTATTATTGCAATATTGTTATGACAGAGGCAGGAACACCATGTATTTCAGCACAATCCTATGAATCACTTGATAAATATATCAAAGAGAATGGCATGAGTGATGAAGATAATGCGGACTGC
>CATJJD010000402.1 GCA_949740385.1 uncultured Lachnospiraceae bacterium | reverse complement strand
GTCGTAGTTGGTCGGCACGGCGATCACGACAAAATCCGCGTCCCGGCAGGCGCTGTCGCCGTCGGTTGTGGCGGTCAGATCAAGGCTTTTTCCGGCGAGGTATTTTTCGATCAGCTCGTCCTGAATCGGCGATTTTCTGTCGTTGATCAGCGCGACCTTATCCGGCAGGATGTCAAAGGCCGTGACCTGGTTGTGCTGGGCCAGAAGCACTGCGAGAGACAGGCCCACGTAGCCGGTTCCCGCCACCGCGATCCGGTATTTTTGTAACTGCGGATTCTTTTCGGCGGCTGTTCGATCCTCGGCAAACAGCCCGGTTATGTCAAAGTCCAGTGCTTCGGCCAGTGTCTGGAGCTGGTCGATGGACGGCATAAATTCTTCGTTTTCGATTCTTCCGATTGTGGCGCGGTTTAGTCCGGTGACGGCGGCAAGCTGTGCCTGGGTGAGATTTTTCGCTTTCCGGCGGTCTAAAACGGTGTCCGCGATTATTTTCATACTTGTTTTTTTCATGTCCGGGTATTCCCTCCGTTGTTTTTTCGCATCGTTTGCGGCTCATAGATGGGATGATACAAAAGTGTGACTGGAATGTCAATATAAAACGGGAAAATAATAAAAATGATACGAATTATATCATTGCATTTTCCCATGTGCCGTGCTAACATGGAGGGTAAGAAAGGCAGGTCCATAAGGGGCGCTGCCGGAAACAGCGATACGATTTCACGATTCAGGAGAACAGCCATGCCAGTATTTGACTTTAACAGCGCGCCGCAGCCGGCTCAGGGGCCGGTGTGCACGTACACGACCTTCCGCACCAATGAAAACCAGCCCTCCGTTCGCTCCCCGCTTCTTCTTCTGGACAACGGGGGACGGCAGTGGAAGCACCACTCCTGCGGGGTGTTCACCAACCCGGTGAAGCGCACTGCGTTTGGGTTTGATGAGAAGGACGGGGTGGTGAGCGCCGACATACTGCGGCTGGATTCCCGCTTTGTGAGCCTTCTGCGCTGGCTGGGGGAGAACCACATTAAGGTGCGCCTGTCTGGGGAGAACCGGGCGGACGGCTACGCGGTATACCGAATCCGCGAGATGGGTGTGGGGGCGGCGAAAAAGCTCTCGGCGGAGGACGGATTTCTGCAGTTTATGATTGAGCGCCTGCTGGCCAGCGAGGCGCCCCGGGAGACGGAGCCGGAGGAGGAGGTGCCGGAGGACGGGGACGACATGCGGCTGACAAGCATCCAGAGCATCACGGACTTTATTACCTGTGCGGGGCGGACGCTGCCGGACAATATTCAGCTGTGGGCCAGGAGAAATCTTGCGGTGGCAAGGTCCGGCGAGGTGTCACCGGAGGAGCGCAGACACGCCCAGCGGGCGCTCTCCATCATGATGAACGTGCAGTGGAGGAGCAACTATTTCGAGTCCATCGACCCGGCTGAGGCGAGGCGCATTCTGGACGAGGAGCTCTACGGGCTGGAGCGGGTGAAGCAGCGGATTATGGAGACGATTATCCAGATCAACCGGACCCACACGCTGCCGGCCTACGGCATATTGATATGCGGGCCGGCGGGAACCGGAAAGTCCCAGATCGCCTACGCGGTGGCGCGGATTTTAAAGCTGCCCTGGACGACGCTGGACATGAGCTCCATCAGTGACAGCGAGCAGCTCACCGGAAGCCCGAGGATTTACTCCAACGCAAAGCCCGGCATTATTATGGAGGCTTTTTCGATGGCGGGGGAGTCCAACCTGGTGTTTATCATCAACGAGCTGGACAAGGCGGCCTCCGGCAGGGGCAGCGGAAACCCGGCGGACGTGCTTTTAACCCTTCTGGACAATCTTGGGTTCACCGACAACTACATGGAGTGCATGATCCCGACGACGGGGGTCTACCCGATTGCCACGGCAAACGACAAGAGCCTGATCTCCGCGCCGATTCTGTCAAGGTTTGCGGTGATTGAGCTGCCGGATTACACGGCGGAGGAGAAGCGGGTGATCTTTTCGCGGTTTGCACTGCCGAAGGTGCTGCGGCGTATCGGCCTCTTTGAGGAGGAGTGCCGGATCACGGAGGATGGGCTGGACGCGGTGATCGCGCTGCACCAGGATACCTCGGGCATCCGGGGGCTGGAGCAGGCGGCGGAGCATCTGGCGGCCAACGCCCTCTACCGGATTGAGGTTTCCGGCGTGCCGTCGGTCACCTTCGACGGGGAG
>CATJJD010000401.1 GCA_949740385.1 uncultured Lachnospiraceae bacterium | reverse complement strand
TTCTCCATAGAAGTTAAGGTTTTCTCCGGATTCAATACCTTCCATTAATTTTTCCGCTTGTAATGCGATATCTTTCTTTTCTTTGTCTGTTAGTTCATAATATGGTTTCTTTCCATTGTCAGAGCGACCAAGAAGATAATCAGTTGAAACATTGAAAAGATCTGCAAGCTCTCCTAGAGTATCTGATCCCGGAATAGCACGACCTGTTTCCCAAGCTCCAACGGTTTGCTGTGAAACGTTCATTAACTTAGCTAATTCCTTTTGAGTGATATGTTTATCTTTTCTGAGATCTTTAATTTTATTTCCTAACATTGTTTTCACCAATTTCAATAGTATTTAATATGATAATACTATTATTAAGAGTTAAATACTATCTAAATAAGTATTTTACTAATAAAAATAGAAAAATATACTATTTTAGCTTGTAATACTAATTAAAATAGTATATTATATTTTCGTAAGGTTGATAAGTCTTACAAAATCTTTAGAAAAGAGGAATTCAATATTGGCGACAAAACTAAAAGTTCTCAGAGCAGAGCATAATATGACGCAAGAAGATCTTGCAAATGTATTAGGTACTTCTCAAAAGGCAGTATCTTCTTGGGAAGTGGGAACCGCAACACCTAAACCACAAATGATGCAAAAAATAGAAGACTATTTTCATGTACCCAAGGAAGATATTTTTTTTACAGCTTTTAACTATTTAAATTAGTAAAATTAGTTATAAATACTATTTTTAACAGTAAGGAGAATCCGATGGAAGAATTTAAGCTATTAAAAATCAACGATCAATCAGTAATAGATAGTCGAGATGTAGCAAAAATGACTGGAAAACAACATAAACATCTAATGAGAGATATTCGCAAATATATCAAAGATATTTCAACCAGTCCAAATTTGGACCCGTCTATTTTCTTTATTCAAGATAGCTATCGAGATGCTAAAGGAGAAATACGTGACTGCTACTTGTTAACAAAAGAGGGCTGTGAATTTGTAGCTAACAAAATGACCGGCCAAAAGGGAAATTTATTTACTGCACAATATGTATCTCTATTTAATGAGTATCAAGAAATGCAACAAAAACAATTAAATCAAGCATTATCTATTGAAGAACTTAACCTACGTAATCGTGAACTTAATTTCAAAGAACGATGGTTAGGAGAAATGGAAGCTCAAAATGCTAATAAGCGTGCTGAGCTACTAATTAAATTAGCTAATCATTCAACAAAGGCACCACTACGAAACGATTTATTGAATGAAGCAATGAATCAATTGATATTGCCTGTTGTAGGTGAAAAAGCATTTCCGGCTGGTGTTATTGCTGATGAATTAGGTGTTAGTGCTTATACGATTGGAATATGGGGACAGCGCTTAGGGCTAAAAGCACCACATGGAATGCGTGGACCTTATGGATATTGGAAAAACAATCAATATTTCTATAACGAACAGGGGGTTCAAATGTTATTGGACCATAAAGACGAAATCACCTATGGAGATAGTGATTTTTAAACAAAAAAGATAGAAGGAGGTTTAGTTAATGCTTAATTGGATGGGAAAAAGACCATTTCAAAAGCAGATGGGGTTGTCGGATAGTCAGTTTCAGCGATGGAGAAAGCAAGCTGAGGATGCTGGCTTTAGTGTATTTCGTAAATTCAGTGAGCGAACACCCATGATCAATATTGAAGAAGCTAATCGTTTCATTGACTGGCAATGTGAGAACTATGACGAGGCACATAAGGATATTCATATCAGGAAAGGAGTGAGTTGATGATTAAGTTAGCAATTCCCTGGGCAGTAATTATTGTGATTTTTCTTGTCTGCACTGGTTGCCACGTTCTCAGGGGCGATCAGTTATTGAAAGAGAAATATCAAAAGAAGCATTAGAGAGGTATGAAGGATGAGTACGAAGAAACTAAATAAGTTTGTTGATTTATCGAAGAAGTTAGTTAACTTCAAGGACTATTCAATTGAGGAACAAGAAGAGTTCGTTAGCAATGCAATTGCAATTTATCGCAATAACAATTTAGGAAGTTCAGCAATTACTACTCAAGTTGCTAGATTCTTCTTGTTTCTGGTTGATCCAAGAATGGAGGTTAAAGCATGAAAGGCGGTGATTGAATGAGCAAGCTGAGCGATTTTTTGTTAAAGCGACGTCATGAATTGCGAATGACTCAAGTTGAGTTAGCGCAATGGTTCAATCTTACTGAC
>CATJJD010000400.1 GCA_949740385.1 uncultured Lachnospiraceae bacterium | reverse complement strand
GCCGCGAGAGAACATCCACCTTGTCGTTGCGCCGCACATCGTAGTAGTACTGCTCGATGCTCGGCACCGTCAGCTCCTTTTTCGTCACGCGGATCGTCTGGACATTATTCTTCTGGTATTTTTTCGTCAGCTCCAGAATCGGCCGGGGCATGGTCGCGGAAAAAAGCACCGTCTGCCGGTCCTCGTTCGGTATGTAGGACAGAATCGTCTCAATATCCTCCCGAAATCCCATGTTGAGCATCTCATCCGCCTCGTCCAGCACAATCGTGTCCACCTCGTCACAGCGGATCGTCTTCCGCCGCAGATGGTCCATAATGCGCCCCGGCGTTCCGATAATGATCGTCGCCCCGCCCTTTAACGCCTTAATCTGTCTCGTCATGTCCTGCCCGCCGTAGATCGGCAGAACCTTGATGCCGTGCATATACCTTGCAAGTCTGCGGATCTCCTCCGCGCTCTGGATCGCAAGCTCCCTCGTAGGCGAGAGCACAATGGCCTGTGTCTTTCGGTTGGACGGATCTACCCGCATAAGAAGCGGAATGCCGAAGGACGCCGTCTTTCCGGTTCCCGTCTGCGCCTGCCCGATCACGTCCACGCCGCTCATCACAACCGGAATCGCCTGCCCCTGAATCGGCGTCGCCTCCTCAAATCCCATCTCCTGAATTGCTCTGAGTATCTGGGGGCACAGCCCCAGCTCTTCAAATCTTACTGCTTCCATATTCATCTATTCCTTTCCTGATTCAATCGAGTACAAACAAAAAAGTCCGAAACACCCAAGCAGAGTTGTTCCAGACTATCCGAATATCCTCACTCCCTGTACCAAAGCCGCAGCTTTGGTGATGCCAAAAATGCTTCCCCTCATCGGAGAAGCATTCTTTATTGTAGCAGATTTTCTGATAATGTCAACCTATTCTAATGTATCCATAACCTGTTCCGGAAGATACTGGGTCGGGTCGACCGGGCTGCCGTCCTTCTGAAGGGAAAAGTAAACGTTAGTTCCCTCCGTCGAATAATACTTTGTCGGCTCGCTGACATAACCGACCACCTGGCCGCTCTCAATGGTGTCCCCCACGTTAAAATTCAGCTCCTTTAACTGTCCGTAGACCGCCACGTAGCCGTCCCCGAGATCCTGCTTAACCGTGCATCCCGTCTCCTCGCTGTCGAACACCTCAATAATTTTTCCTTTCGCAACCGCGTATACCTTATCGTTTACCGAGCCGGCGATCACGAGAGCCGGATTGCAGCGGAACTGCTCCAAAGTCGGGAAATAGATCGTGGAATCCATGCTGTACTCCAGCAGCACTTCTCCCTCCACCGGCCAGAGAATGCCGTCCTCCGGCTGAAAATGAACCGTATCGGCAGCAGCCGTCGCCACCGTTTCGTCCTTCTTCGGCTCCTTTTCCGTTTCCTTCTCGGTCTTCACTTCCTCTTTCTGATCGGCCTCAGTCTGCTTATCCGCCGTCTCGACCTTCTGCGGCGTCTGAATCTGCGGCGTCTTATCCGGAACAACCGCTTTCGGAGCAGCCGTGTTCGTCTTCGGTTTTGGTTCAAGCTCATTGGATGCCGCTGAAAGCTGCTGTGACTCCTGCACCGCCAGCTCCCGCTTCTCCTGTGCCTTCTCGGTCGCATATACGCTCACAAAGCCGATTGCCCCTGCTACCAGGCAGGCAACGGCAGCTACATACTGTTGTTTTTTCATCGGGCTTACCTCCATCATCCTTGTCATCATTTTGTCTTTGATGACAGTATTGCCAGTCCCGATGAATTTATGCACCAATCCGGCCGCCTTTGCCGTTTACAATTTTTTCATCTTTTCATACACAATATTGCTTAAGGCGGCAAACTGGCCGAGGGTCAGCGCCTCCCCCCGCACGCTGGCAGGCACGCCAAGCTCCTCAATGCAGGCCGCAAGCTCCGCCTTCGTCAGGGAGAGTCCGCCGCCGTTGGCCAGCCCGTTGACCAGCGTCTTGCGCCTCTGGTTAAAGGACGCCCTTATCAGGCGAAACAGCAGAGACTCGTCCTTAACATCCACCGGCGGCTTCTCATGCCGCACAAGGCGGATCACGGCGCTGCCCACCTTCGGCCGCGGCATAAAGCATTCCGGCGGCACAGTGGTCACAAGCTCCGGCTTAGCGTAGTACTGCACCGCAAGGGACAGCGCGCCGTAGTCCTTCGTCCCCGGCCCCACCTGCATCCGGTCCGCCACCTCCTTCT
>CATJJD010000399.1 GCA_949740385.1 uncultured Lachnospiraceae bacterium | reverse complement strand
TCCACCATACAGAACGCGGACCGCATTTTCGTGATCAACGACGGCGGTATTGCGGAGCAGGGCACACCGGCGGAGCTGCTTGAGAGAAAGGGAGCATACTACGACCTGTACATGGCGCAGTTTGCGGCGATTTAGGCGTATGGGAGCGAAGACAAAACAGGCCGACGAGAAGACGAACGTGATGCGCATTCTCGACGGAAAGAAAATCAGTTATAAAAGCTACTGCTATGCGGACAGCGGCGTCGTCAGCGGTATGGAGGTGGCAAAGGTGCTGGGCCAGGACAGCAGTCAGGTGTTCAAGACACTTGTGACCGTCGGCAGATCGGGGGCAAACTACGTGTTTGTCATTCCGGTCTGCCGGGAGCTGGACCTGAAGAAGGCCGCGGCCTGCGTGGGGGAGAAAAAGCTTGAAATGCTAAAGGCGAAGGAGCTTCTCGGCCTCACCGGGTACGTGCACGGCGGCTGCTCGCCCATCGGTATGAAAAAGGCGTTTCGCACGGTGGTGGACCGGTCTGCGGAGGATTTCGATGCGATCATTTTCAGCGCCGGAAAAATCGGCTGGCAGGTGGAGCTGCCGCTTTCGGCGCTTCAAAAGGTAATCCGGCTGGAGACGGCGGACTGCTGCGTGTAAGCTTACAAAAAATATGGGATTTCGCGCTGATTTGGCTTTTCGAGTTGATTTGTTCTTTTGGTTACATTATAATCAGAAAAAACAGATCAATGAGGAAAGGCCGCGGTCCGGCGCAGTTTTGCGAAGGCCGCGGGAGATGCGGGTGGCAAACATGGAGACAAACAAAACACGAGGAAGTTTTACGGGAAAGCTGGGTTTTGTCCTTGCGGCGGCAGGCAGTGCGGTCGGTCTGGGCAATATCTGGCGTTTTCCTTATCTGGCGGCAAAGGACGGCGGCGGGCTGTTCATATTCTGCTACGTTATACTGGCGCTGACGTTCGGCTTTGCGCTGCTGACGACGGAGATCGCCATCGGGCGAAAGACGGCCCAGAGTCCGCTTACCGCCTACGGCGCGCTTCATCCGAAGTGGAAGGGGCTTGGAGTTCTTGCGAGCCTTGTGCCGGTTATCATTCTGCCATACTACGGGGCAATCGGCGGCTGGGTGCTCAGATACCTGGTTGTCTTTTTGACGGGAAAAGGAAAGGATGCCGTATCGGACGGCTATTTTACCGGCTTCATTACCGAAACTGTGAGTCCGGCGGTCTATATGGTAATTTTTATGGTGCTGGGCGCGGTCATTATATTCGGCGGCGTGGACCAGGGAATCGAGCGGGCGAGCAAGTTCATTATGCCCCTTCTGTTTGTGCTGATCCTTGGAATTTCCATTTACGCGCTGACCATTCGCCACGAGGATGCCTCCGGCACTGTGCGCACCGGACTGGACGGGCTTAAGGTTTATCTTCTGCCGAGCTTTGAAGGGGTGACGCTGCAGCAGTTTTTTGTGGTGGTCATGGATGCGCTGGGCCAGCTGTTTTTCTCTATCAGCGTCGCGATGGGAATTATGGTTGCCTACGGCTCCTATGTGAAAAAGGACGTGAACCTGATGCAGTCCATCAACCAGATCGAGATTTTCGACACGGTGGTGGCGCTTCTGGCCGGTCTGATGATTGTTCCGGCGGTGTACGTGTTCATGGGCATGGAGGGCATGTCCGGCGGGCCGGGGCTGATCTTTATCTCGCTGCCGAAGATTTTTCACGCCATGGGAAAGGTGGGGCCGGTGATCGGCGTGCTGTTTTTCGTCATGGTGCTGTTTGCGGCGATCACGTCGGTGGTTTCCATTATGGAGGCCATTGTGTCGGGACTTATGGACCGGTTTCATCTGTCCAGAAAAGCGAGCGCGGCCATTGTCACCGTCTATGGGCTGGTTGGGGGAGCCTTCGTCTGCTTCGGCTACAACCTGCTGTACTTTGAGCTGAAGCTGCCGAACGGGACAACCGGGCAGCTGCTGGATCTGATGGACTATATCAGCAACAACTGTCTGATGCCCCTTGTGGCGCTTCTGACTTGCATACTGATCGGCTGGGTTGTCAAACCGCAAACCGTGATCGACGAGGTGACGATTGGAGGCTGCCGGTTCGGGCGAAGAAAGCTCTATATTGTCATGGTGACGGCGGTTGCACCGGCGCTGCTGTTTTTGCTGCTGTTGCAGTCGGTGGGAATTCTGTAAAAGGAGCAGGGGATGCATTTTATTTACTGCCCGCACTGCGGGACGAAAACGGTGGAACGAAGGATCGGCGACGAGGGGCTGATTCCTTACTGCGAGAGCTGTAAGATGCCGCTCTTTGACATGTTTGCCACGTCGGTGATCTGCGCGGTGATAAACGAGGAGAACGAGATCGCGCTGCTTTTGCAAAATTACGTGTCGACGGAAAGCCATGTGTGCGTTGCGGGCATCATGAAGCCGGGCGAGCGGGCGGAGGATGCGGCGGCGCGGGAGATTTACGAGGAGCTGGGGCTTTCGGTTCAGGAGCTTCGTTACGTGGAAAGCTATCCTTATGAAAAGAAGGGGATGCTGATGCTTGGCTTTCGGGCGGATGTGAGGAAACAGGATTTTGTACTGTCAGGGGAGGTGGACGCGGCGGAGTGGGTTCTGCTCTCCGATGCACCGAAAATGCTGCGAAAGGGCGGCATCGCCTGGCAGCTGGTCCGCCGCATAATCAGGGAAACAGAAAGGGGAAACGGATGAAACAGATTACACTTGGTTCAACGGGAATTACAACCTGTCAGAACGCCTTTGGGGCGCTTCCGATTCAGCGGGACGACAAAGAAACGGCGGTGGCGATACTGCGCCGGGCCGCGGAGGGCGGCATGACGTTTTTTGACACGGCCAGAGCCTACAGCGACAGTGAGGAGAAGCTGGGGGAGGCCTTTGCCGGGATGCGGGATCGGATTTTTATTGCCACAAAGACCATGGCAAAGACGCCGGAGCAGTTTTGGGAGCAGCTGGATACGTCCCTTAAGCTTCTGAAAACCGACTACATAGATATTTACCAGTTCCACTGTGTACCGCAGTGCTACCGCCCGGGGGACGGTACGGGCATGTACGAGTGCATGGAAAAGGCGAAGGCCCAGGGCATGATCCGGCATATCGGCGTCACTGCCCACAATATCGAGGTGGCGATGGAGTGCGTTTCCTCGGGGCTGTATGAGACGATGCAGTTTCCGTTCAGCTATCTTTCCTCCGAGAAGGAGATTGGGCTGGTAAATGCCTGCCGTAAGGCGAATATGGGCTTTATCGCCATGAAGGGGCTGGCCGGAGGGCTGATCGGCAATTCCCGGGCGGCGATGGCGTATATGACAGAGTACGACAATGTGCTGCCGATCTGGGGCATTCAGCGGATGGAGGAGCTTCTGGAGTGGCTCTCTTATATGGAAGATACGCCGGAATACACGCAGGAGATCCGGGACTTTGTGGAGCGGGAGAGAGCGGAGCTTGCGGGGGATTTCTGCCGGGGCTGCGGCTACTGTATGCCGTGTCCGGCGGGAATTCAGATCAACAACTGCGCAAGGATGTCGCTGCTTTTGCGCCGCGCCCCTTCCGCCGCCTGGCTGACGGAGCAGATGCAGGCTGAGATGAAAAAGATCGAGAACTGTCTGCACTGCGGGCAGTGCGGCGCGCGCTGTCCTTACGGGCTGGACACGCCGGCGCTGCTTGCGAAAAATCTTGAGGATTACAGGCGGGTGCTGGCCGGGGAGACGGCGGTGTAGATCGTGTTGTGAGCCTTAGCGGTATGCAGAGAGAAGAATATTTCGGAATGGAAGACTGTTTTCAGGAATTCGGCCGGCTTTTTGCTGAAATAAGAATGCACCGGGGAATCACCCAGGAGGCGGTGGCGGAGAATCTGGTTACCCAGCGCGCGGTGTCGAATCTGGAACAGAATGGCGAGCTGCCTGCTGCGTTTGTTTTAAATGTTCTGATGCGGCGGCTGGGGGCCTCCGTGCAATTTTTTATGACGATGCTGACGCAGCAGGAGTATGAGTACCTGTGCTGGAAGGAAGGTATTCTGAAAAAGGTCGGAGACGGGAGTCTTAAAGCAGAGGATTTAAGGTGTGAGGCAGGCCGGTCGCGGCAGCTCCACGAGGCTCTGCAGGGGCAGTTTGCGGAATTCTGGGAGGGTTATCTGGCGGGGGATTCTGTGCTGATGGACCGGGCGGTGGCAAGGACAGTGACAGGGTATCCCTGCCCGGTGTCACGAAACCAGTGTCTGAGCAGCGAGGAGGTCATGTATATACTTCTGAGCCTGGAAAGACGCCTGACAAAGGATCGCCGGCAGTGGCGTTTTGTGCGGGAAATACTGCTGTCGGTGCTGAAGTTTATTGAGACCCGTTATATCGAGGAGGAGCAGCTTAAGGTGTACGGGAAGGCGGTCTGCCTGTACGGGAAGTATGCCGGAGAGGACTGCGGCCAGGAGAAGGTAAGGTACTATAAAAAGGCGTATGAGCTTTTGCGCAGACATACGGCGCTGCATGGGATGTGCGAGCTTTTACAGGGCCTGCTGCATGAGGGAGGTCTGCTGGATGATGCGGAGCGAAAGGAGTATGAACAGGAGCTGCGCGCACTTACATGGGTGAAAAAGGAATTTCAGGTAAAGGAGCCGTCCATGATCTATGGGACGTTCAACCAGGAATTCTGCCTGCTGCATGAGGTGCTTGGCATGTACCAGAGAGAGCGGGGGCTGCGTGTAAGGGATATTGATGAAAATGCCTGCAGCGGAAAAACCTGGCGGGCGCTGGAGGCGGGGAAGCGCGGCGCGAAGAGGGGGACGTACCGTTCTCTGGCGGATTATATGGGGATTCCTTTGGGGACGTACAATGCGGAGATTGTTTCGGAGCGGTATGAGGATTATTTGCTTGTGGGGGAGATACAGCGGCTTTTGACAAATCAGCGGGGGGAGAGCGCGCTGAACAGGTTGGAGGAGCTGGAGCAGAGCCTTGGAGATAAGGCCAAGATCAGGCAAAACAAACAATTTCTTGCCAGCATTCGCGATGTTTTGCTTTTTAATAAGGGTGAGCTTTCATTGGAGGAGTATAAGGACCGGGTAGAGCGGGCAGTCCGATTGACGATACCGGGTTGGAACGTCGATTATAAGGTACATTTTTATACGCGGCGTGAGATGACGCTTGTTTATAATATGGCGCGGGTGTACCGCAGAAAGAAGGATTATGATACGGCGATTGGATTGCTCAGTAACCTCTGGGAACAGCTGGAGAGGAGTAAGGTTGAGATTACGCACAGGATTAATGAAGCATTGCTGATTAATACATTGTGGAAGGATTTGCTGACGGATGTAAAAAAATATGAAGCGGCATTGGAAAAGGTGAAAATTGGTATGGAACTGTCTTTTTTGTCGGGAAAAGGCAAACACCTTGATGTGCTTACACTTGAACCTGGATGGATTATGAACGTACAGGGAAAGAATTTGTCGGAAGGTGAGAGGAAAAAATGTGCGAAATATTTTTATCATGCGCTTTGTATCAGTAAAGTGTTTTATCGAAAAGATTCGCAGCGTCGTATTTGTAAATATTGTCGGGAAAACGGGATAGATCTTTTATAACCGTTCAGCCGAGGAGTCTGCACATGCTGCAAATTTCGTAAGAAAGAGCGATAGCAGGAAAAATCCAGCCCTTCTCAGAATGTGAAGGGCTGGATTTTGTAATGGAGCAGTTGCAAGTTGAACTGTTTTGAGCTTTTAACTATTCGTTTTCTTCCTGCATAAAATCGTTATAAGGAACTATGATCTCATCAGGGGATGGATCAGGAGCCGGAAGGGAAGGTATGATACTTGCCCCAATACATACAATAAGCAGATACGTCAGTAAAGTAAGTTTTTTCATTTGAACACTGTCCTTTCGTTTATTTTATTATTGATTTGTGTAGCGATACACGGATATGATTATACTATGCCGATTTGTGTCTGAAAAGAATGTGGTATGATAAACGGTATCAAATCGATTTGATATTGACACATTTATACGAATGTTCCGGTTAAAACGATAATATATCTTTAGCCCGGACTGGATTTGAAAATTTACGGAAGTGTAGACAGAAAGGGGAGAATTTAAAATGCAGCATTGTACAAAAAATTAGCAGGAATTTTAACAGTGGCATCAGTTTGCCTGTGTACCGTTTATTTGCCTTTAAATGCAAATGCTCAGGAAACGAGTCAGGAAGAGAGTTCTAATATTCCGATAGAAGCAATCAATACACCCAATACACCAATTCCCGATATAAGTGATGTATATCCGGAAGTAAGACAGGTAGAAGATATTAAAAGAGAATATGTTCCTAATAACAGAGTCAGGGAATATAATGGAGAAAGTCTGAACGTAGATATGATATCCGTTTATTCAGAGACTTATGCTCAGGAGAATACAGAACCTGATTATGCTTATCTTGTTGAACATGGAGATGTTGTACAGGGGGAACTGTTGCAGGAAGGTGAAATGAGGTGGTATGGTTTTATCCTTGATCAGCGCAGTAAAGCTTCTATAATGTTGCAGACGGTTTCTGATTTGGATGCGGATATATACTTATTTAAATTAAATCAGGATACATATGAACTGAGCCTGACAGGTGGCAGCGCAATGACCGGACCTGGTTTGAGAGAGTATTGCAGTGAAGTTCTTGAAGAAGGCATATATTATTTTGCAGTTGATGCTTATGAAGGAAGCGGGCAGTATAAATTTGCGTTTTATGCAACACAGGATACAGATAACGAAGTTAATGATTCTGTCGACACTGCTTCGGAAATAGGGGTAAATGATACGGTTAAAGGAGTTATAGATAATCCGTTTGATTATGATTATTACGCTTTGACAGTATCATCATCCATGATAATTGAAATTGCTCCGAATGTTGGGGACTACGGTTATGAATTACTTAAACCGAACGGGTCCGATGCTTATATAATATCTCAAAAAGATGATATGTATCAATTGGGTGCAGGGGTGTATTATCTGGTTGTTTATAGTAAGGATGGTACGTATGATGCAGGCACAGACTATAGTATTCAGTTGAACAAAGTTGCTAATATCGCTGATGATAAATACTCATACTGTTATATGGTTAATGCAAAAGCAGGAATTGTGTTTCAGACAGATCGTAATGGACAAAATATGTATGTAAACGGAAATACAATAGATTTGAGTTATTCTTATAATGTGGATGCATCAAATTCTGAAGGCAGACGGCGGTATGAGATTACAATGACAACCCCTTCCGATCTGAGTGCAAAAATTTATCAAAATCAGTTTATTTATGAGGATGTGGATGATACAATATATTTTGGAATGGGAATGCCAAATGCAGTAGATTACATAAAGGGCACGAAAGGGGTCGGACCAAAGGGGAAAGCGCTGGAAGTCTCGTTGTATTCTTCCGATGCATTTTATGACATTCACTGTGTATGCAGTGGCGCATATGCAGAAGATTACTATTATAAAGATTTGAATTTTGTTACGGTATTTATAAATCCTGACACCGGGAAATTGATTGATATAGAGCATATTAATTATTTTTATGAAATTGCAAATGGTTCTGACAGGCTGATATATACGAAACCGTATGATTCGGCTACAAAATATTACTATCCATATTACAATGGAAACGAACCGACTGAATGGTAAGGAGATAATATGAAAATATTAAAGCCGTGTGTACCTGATTTTGACTTTAACAGCGATCTGAATAAACAACATGAAGATTTTAAAACCATGCATGATATTTGGAAGAATGGTAATGGAAGGAAAGACAATGTGGTATTCTCAGAAGAAGGAATGGCGGCATTACGGGCGGAGGGAAAGAGACTGGAACCTGTGTACGTGATGTCGGCAGAAGATACAAATGAGGTTGAATGGGAACACTATATTGCCATGAAAAAAGATATTGATCAGACATTGAAATATGTGAAATATGATGTGGAAGATTATATGAAAGCTATGATGGATACCTATGAAAGATACTACAATAATATTGTTAAAATCCATGAAAAGGGAGACCGTCATGTGAAGTTTAATTTATCAGGAGAAAGTTACCTGACGCTTGAGCAGGATCTGGCGCAGCTGGACAGGGCGTTTCAGCGGATGCTGGGAGATGTGGAGGCATACATTTTTTGTCAGCAGACACATGACGGCAAAAAATATTTTCAATGTCCGGACAGGAAGAAGGAAGATACAGAGCAGAAAAAGTACAGAGACACTGCGGTTGCCATGATGGAGAGAGCGCAAAAGAAACTTTCGGAAATGCGTGAACAGCCGGACTACATGGAGGGTGTGGGATGGCGCATAATCTGGGATATTATGAAATCTGACACGGCTTTTAGAGAGCAGACGCGGAAGTATTTTGACTGAACGAAAACGGTGGGCAGGCATTAAAAATAATTTGCGGCCTGTGCGCGAGAGCCGGATCCACAGCGGTGAGCAAAGGTTAAGAGGTGGAAGGGGAAGAAAAAGATAAATTTCTGGGCCTGACGATGCTTCCGGAGGAGGGCAGGCTGATTGCCTGTGGGATGTTGGCCGGGGTGTCAGAGGATTCCACGCCCGCCCATCCGATCGTCCAGGTTATCTCAGAACTGGACGGGAACAGAGAGATTTATGATGTGACATAAATAAAGTAAACCTGGCGCGTGCATCAAGACTGGAAATGTTTGCGCTGTGCTGCTATGCGGACAAATGCGGCATGGGAACAGGCAGTACCTTCGGCTCTTATCATACCTTTAAGATGTATGAAAAGACTGCACAGATAAATGGCTGTATCAGGAGATTTCTGTGAACGAGTCTGCATGGGATCAGTTTCGAAATGAGAAAGAGGACTGGATCAATATCTGTGAATCAGTCCTGAACATTTTGAAAACAAGTACTGATTCGAAAGTTCTGGATTTGTTTTCAAAAGGGAAAAAGCTGTTGAAGCTGTTTTCAAAATTTACAGCGTCATTGAAGCTGAATTATGAGACGCAGGCGCAAAATGATCTGACGGCACCGAAATATGCAAAACAACTCATTTCTATGTTTTAGAAATGAGTTGTTTTGCTTTTCTAATATACGGGAAGCCTTTTTGGCGGGCCGCTGTGCTGTGTCCCCGCTGTTGTTCCGCGTATTATTAATGATGCGATCTGCCCGACGGACTACTATATTACAAATAAAAAATTTGACTGGTTTATTACAGAGAACCACCATGACATTGTATGGTTTCCTGGCCGGGGCTGGATGAGGCATTATAAAAAAGCCTGCGGGAAGTAAAGGATTAGAGGACATGCATTAAAAATAATCTGTGGCCTGTGCGCGGCAGCCGGGTATACATTATTTTTCCGGGCAAAATATGTTAGTCATTGCCTGCGGTCCGGGTTTGTGGTAAGCTGAAATCAGAGAAAGAGAGGGAGAGGACGATGGGGCTGGAACAGTATTCCAAAGCGGTGCAGGAAACCGCACAGAACCTGCGTATTATAGACGATGCACTGTTCCGGCTGGT
>CATJJD010000398.1 GCA_949740385.1 uncultured Lachnospiraceae bacterium | reverse complement strand
ATCTGGGCGGACACCGGGGCGCCTGTGTGCTTCCGGGACCTTTCGCGTCGAAAGAAGCGTCCGAAAAATGCCTCTGGCGCTGACAGACAAAAAACCATCGGAAATATCCGGTGGTTTTTTTCTGAAATCAATGTTATAATTTTAACGAGGAGATACCTGTTTGCTGCATTACATACACCAGTGAAATACAATTTATATAGAAAGGGGAAAACACATGCAACCAAAAGTAAGAACCTACAGCGGCGCAAAATCGCCGGAGGTAACGAAACGCGAGACCGACAACCGCGCCGTTGCCCGCAGCGCGGCGGCATCCGGCATTGTTCTCATGAAAAACGAGGGCGTTCTGCCGATCCGTAAGGGGCAGAAGGCGGCTGTCTACGGGGGCGGCGTTTCGCATCTGGTCAAGGGCGGCACCGGCTCCGGCGATGTGAACGAGAGAGAGGTCGTGACCATCCAGGAGGGCCTTGCGGGCGCCGGCGTTGTGCTGCTCAACCAGGAGGCGGCCATGAACGCGCCGAAGCGGTACATGGAGGCAAAATACGCCTGGCGGGATCAGATCATGGAGCTTGTAAACGGTGCCGAATCCGGCAGCGATATGAATATCTTTCAGATTTTTGAGGAAAAGCCGTTCGAGGAGCCGGAGCATGTGGAGATTGTTCCAAAGGAGGCGTCCGCTGCGGATGCTGTGATCTATGTGATCAGCCGCGTGGCCGGAGAGGGCAGAGACCGCTTTGACCGGGAGGGGGATTACTACCTCAGTCAGCGGGAAAAGGACGAGCTTTCGCAGCTTTCACAGTACTCGCAGAATATTGTCGTTCTGATCAACGCCGGGGCCCAGATCGACCTTACCGCAATCGCTGACAATCCGGCCGTAAAGGCGATTCTCAATATCTCCCAGGGCGGAATGGAGACGGGAAACGCGGTGGCGGATGTGCTTACCGCTGCAGTCACTCCTTCGGGAAAGCTGACGGACACCTGGACACGGCGGTATCAGGACTTCCCGAACTCCGCGACCTTCAGCCACAACAACGGCAATGTGGAGACGGAAAAATACGAGGAGGGAATCTATGTCGGCTACCGCTATTTCGACAGCTTCGGCGTGGATGTGATGTATCCCTTCGGCTACGGCCTGTCCTACACGCAGTTTGCGATTAAGACCGACGGGGTAGCCTTCGGCCAGAACCGCATAAGCGTGACTGTCACCGTGACAAACACGGGATCGGAGTTTGCGGGGCAGGAGGTTGTTCAGATCTACGCGGCGCTTCCGCAGACCGGGCTTAAGAAGGAGTTTAAGCGGCTGATCGGCTTTGCAAAGACCGGTCTTCTCGCTCCGGGGGAGAGCCAGACGCTTACGATTGCGGTTCCGGCAAAAACGGTTGCGTCCTACTGCGAGAGCCGGGCCGCATGGATTGTGGAGAAGGGACTCTACGGCATTTTCGTGGGCAATTCCTCCGCGGCAGCCGCTGTGGAAGGTATTCTTGAGGCGGCGGACGACACCGTGATTGAGCAGCTGACAAATATCTGCCCGCTTAAGGAGGAGCTGACAGAGATCGTCCGCCCGGATTCCGTTGTGGAGGAGCTGACCGGCCGCTGGATGAAGGAGGCGAAGGAGAAGGGAATCGCGGCGGTTTCCTTTGCGCCGGCGGAGGAGAAAGCAGCAGGAATTTCGGCGGGAGAGACGGACGCGATGGCCGAAAGGATCGCGCAGGAGCTGAACGAGGATGAAATGATTGCGCTGCTCATGGGCGAGATCACCAAGGGTCAGGACAATTTAAAGGAGAACGAGCTGGTGGAAACGGGCATTTACGTGCCGGGGGCGGCGGGGGAGACGACCTGTGCGCTGGAGAAGCACGGCGTGCCTGCGATTTCCATGGCGGACGGTCCTGCCGGTCTTCGCCTGATGCGCTCCTACGATGTGGACCGCACCAGCGGAAAGATCTACAGCCAGGGGCTTCTGGCGGCGCTTGAGAACGGGCTGTTTGCGCAGGTGCACGAGCACGAAAATGCGGATACCTACTATATGTATGCAACCGGAATTCCGGTGGGAACCCTTCTGGCCCAGTCCTGGGATACGGCTCTTTTAGAGCGCGTGGGCGCGATGATCGGCGGGGAGATGCAGGAGTTCGGCGTATCCTGGTGGCTGGCTCCGGGCATGAACATTCACCGGAATCCGCTGTGCGGCCGCAATTTTGAGTACTACAGCGAGGACCCGCTT
>CATJJD010000397.1 GCA_949740385.1 uncultured Lachnospiraceae bacterium | reverse complement strand
GACAGTAACGCTTATTTTGAACAGAATTGATGCGCACCCGGACTGGGACGACGAGGAAGTGGCGGAGGATATACTGGAAGAGGAAGAAGCGTAACTGTAAAATAAGAAAAATACAGCCCTTTCGGCAGGAAATGCCGGGGGCTTTTTTCGTGGATAAATATATGAAGAGAACAGAGAAAGTATTCTGGATAACAACGGCGGCCATTGGGGCGGCCGTATTTATTTGCAGAAAAACGAAACAGATACAGAGGAAAGCGAAGGAAGAGGGGCGGCATGTGCCGTTCGGACCGTATGAGGCGGTGTTAAAGCGGCCGCTGGATGTGGTGGTTGCGGCGATGGCGCTTGTGCCGCTGGTTCCGGTGATGGGGATTACGGCGCTGCTTGTGAGAGTGAAGTTGGGATCGCCGGTTATTTTTAAGCAGGAGAGGCCGGGGAGGGATGAGCGGATTTTTACGCTGTATAAGTTTCGGACGATGACGGATGAGAGGGATGAGAACGGAGAGCTTCTGGTGGATGAAAAGAGGTTGACGGGGGTTGGGAAGTTTTTGCGGAGTACCAGTCTGGACGAGCTTCCGGAGCTTTTCAATATCATGAAAGGGGATATGAGTCTGGTGGGGCCGAGGCCGCTGCTGGTTGAATATCTGCCGAGATACGATGAAAAACAGAGAAAGAGACATGATGTCAGGCCGGGGCTTACGGGGCTGGCGCAGGTGAGCGGGAGAAACGGAATCTCCTGGGAGGAAAAGTTTGCGGACGATGTGCGGTACGTGGAAACAGTCACATTCCGGGGGGATTGGAAGATACTGGCAGAGACCGTGCGGACCGTGCTTTGCAGGAAGGGGATCAGCAGCGGGACGTCCGCCACGATGGAAGTGTTTACAGGGAGCGAAGAAAGACAGTGAATGGTTTAAAACCATTTTATATTATTGGTGCAGTTGTGGTTAAGGATATAGAAGCGGTAGTTGGAAATCCGGTTAAGGTGATAAAAAGAAATTTGGACCAATGGGGGAGTATAACCTGTGCAGGCCGTAAGGTATATGGGCACTGCCCGATTGTTCATAGAATGGAAGGATCAGCAGCATGAGGATCGTATTCATAGGTGCCGGGGGGCATGGGAAAGTCTGTGCAGAGATCGCAGAACTGGTGGGATACCGTGATATTCTTTTTCTGGATGATGATAAAGAGTTAAATGCCTGTGGCAAGTACAAAAACGTCGGGAAAGTAAATGATTTTTATAAGTTTGCAGATCCGTCTACAAGCTTTTTTGTTTCTATTGGAAATGCAAATATACGTCAGAGGATACAGAGAAGCGTAGAACATGCCGGAGGCAGGATTGCGACACTGGTACATCCGGATGCTGTGGTAAGTAAAGACGTGGCAATAGGGAACGGAACTGCCGTTATGGCAGGGACAGTGATAAACAGCGGGACGGTAATCGGTTCCGGAGTGATTGTAAATACATCAAGTTCCATCGACCATGACTGCAGGGTGGGGGATTACTGTCATGTGGCAGTCGGCACGCATTTATGCGGGACGGTTGAGATTGGGGAGTGTACCTGGGTCGGGGCCGGGGCTGTGGTAAGTAATAATGTGTCTATTTGTGAAGGATGCGTAATAGGGGTTGGAACTGTTGTTATTGCAAATATAAAATCGGCTGGAACATATGTAGGGGTTCCGGCGAGAAAGAAGTAAAGGAAAATGGACAAGGGGATTAATGCAGGAGATGGCAATATATGACGGTGCTGATTTTGTCAAATAATGATTGTGGGCTTTGGAATTTTCGACGGGAATTGATTGAGGAGCTGAAAAAAAGGCATAAAGTATATTTCAGTGTTCCGAATGGTAATTATGTTAAAAAGATAAGTGCACTTGGAGCAAAATATGTTCCCTGCGACCTGTTGATACGTCATGGAATTAATCCAGTCAATGAATTAAAACTCATTAATTATTACAGAAATGTCCTTAAAAAAATAACGCCCGATATTGTTTTTACATATACAATAAAGCCAAATGCGTATGGTGGGATTGCCTGTGCTCAGTTGAATATACCATATGTTGCAAATATTACGGGACTTGGAACAGCAATAGAGAACAGAGGACTGATACAAAAAATCGGTCTTATGTTGTATAAGAGAGGGCTGTGCAAAGCTCAAAAAGTTTTTTTCCAGAACAATGAAAACAGAGATTTTATGATTGAGCATGGAATCGTAAAAGGGAATTATGATATTCTTCCCGGATCAGGTGTAAATCTTGAAAAGTACACGGTTGCTCCTTACCCGAATCATGAAACGGTAGATTTTGTTTTTGTTGCCAGAATCATGAAAGAAAAGGGAATAGAGCAATATCTGGATGCAGCAAAGGTAATAAGACGGAAGCATCCGGAAACAAGGTTTCATGTTTGCGGGTTTTGTGAAGGAAATTATAAAGAAACATTGGACAGACTGAATCAGGATGAAACGATAATATACCATGGTATGGTTGAAGATATGACACCTGTCTATAAGATTTGTTCATGTGTTGTTCATCCCACTTATTATCCGGAAGGTTTAAGCAACGTGTTGTTAGAAGCGCTGGCATCCGGACGCCCTGTTATAACTACTGACAGAAGCGGATGTCGTGAGGTAGTTGACGATGAAATTAATGGATTTATTGTCAGGGAGAAGGACAGCAGAGATTTGACAGATAAAATTGAAAAATTTTTAAGGTTGAGTATTGAGATTCGGGAAAAAATGGGATTGGCGGGACGGAAAAAGGTAGAAAGAGAATTTGATCGCGATATTGTAATTTCAAAATATATTGCGGAAATTGATGCTGTAAAAATTAAGAGAAAAAATAAAAAGGTTATTATTAATTGATATTGTGAAAGTTGATATTTTCCATCTATGGCGGGATCGGCCAGCCGTATGCATGGAGATTTTTTGCAGCGGTCGGCGGATTATTACAACGAACAGAGTCGGAGGCCGGAAGGTTGTAGAAGACGGTATAATTTGACAGGCAGATCGTTGTGGAAAATATGTTGAAGAGGCGAAAAAAGCTTAGCCGGAACGAATGATTTCAGATCATATAAAGATGAAGTTAAGGAAGTAAGAATGAGAAGGTTCGTAAATAACTTGATTAGCGTAGGCTTTTCGTTTATAAAGTTTTCTGTCATGAAAATTGTTAACGGGAAAGACTTTCGTTTTTCGCCGGTAGAAAGATTTTCACCGGATGTAGTAACGGAGTTTAACCGGGGCAGTCATGTGAAGCTTGGAAAAATGGTGAGAGTACACAGTGGTTCCAAAATTAAAGTAAGAAAAGATGGAACGCTGATTATTCGTAAAAATGTGAGAATGAATCACAACTGCATAATTGTCTGTCGTGAGAAGATTGAAATAGGAGAAGGTACAGAATTTGGTCCTTCTGTTTATCTTTATGATCACGACCATGATTACAGAGTGGGATTAAAAGAGGAAAAGTTTCTGTCGGCACCTGTAGTTATCGGAAAGAACTGTTGGATCGGGGCCAATACGGTCATTCTCAGAGGAACCGTGATAGGTGATAATTGTGTTATCGGGGCTGGAAGTGTAATTAAAGGTTGTTTTCCTGACAAAAGCGTAATAGTTCAAAGGAGAACTACAGAAATTTTGGGGGGACAGAGAATGCATAGTAGTCCTGAGCTGAAATAAAAATCTGCCTTGAATTTCACAAAGGACTGTCCGGAGAAATCTTGTAGAGACTGACTTATAGCAGAAGAAGTCAACAAAGGGAAATATTACTTTGAAAGAAGCTGCAGGGACAGCCGCCGCAAAGTGGAAAGCCAGGGGCAGTTTATCTGACAGCTTATAAAGGGCGAGTGCCCGACCATCAATGGGGACGGAAAGCAGAGCCGTGATTTCGGGACGAAGCGGTTTGGGTATATCAGGCACAGTAATGCGGATGTTGGAAAGGCGGGAGAGATGCCGGGGTATGAGCCGGAGTGGGGATTTGAGAGAAAAGTTCAGGCGGCAATAGAGTGATACAGGGGGGTTATAGTGACTAATCCAGTGAGAGTTCTGCAAGTAATGGGTACGCTCAACAGAGGTGGGGCAGAAAATATGAGTATGAACTTATACAGGGCGATTGGTCCCGGACAGGTTCATTTTGATTTCATTACACACGGAAGCAGTGATGGAGCATTTACAGACGAAATAAAAGGAAGAGGTGGAGCGATTTTTTGTTGCCCTCGTTATAAGGGGAGCAACCATTTCGCTTACTGTAAATGGTGGAAGGATTTTTTTGATAATCATGAGAATTACAAAATTCTTCACTCTCATGTAAGAAGTACAGCGTCTATATATATCAACGATGACATGGGAAAATACGTGGCGGAGTCCGTGGTTAAAAACCTGATTAAGGCGGATAAGCCGGTGCTGGGCGCAAGGGTTGCGGTGCTGGGTTTCACCTTTAAGGAAAACTGCCCGGATACGCGCAATACGAAGGTGATCGACATGGTGCGGGAGCTCCGGGAGTACGGGATTGAACCGGTTATTTCCGATCCGGCCGCAGATGCGGAGGAGGCGGAGCGGCTCTACGGAGTCCGGTTTTGTGACAGGAAGACAATAACGGGGATGGACGCGGTGGTTCTTGCAGTGGGGCACCGCGCGTTTGAGAAACTGACCGTGAAGGAAATCGGGCGGATGTTCGGAGAGGGGACGAAGGTGCTGCTGGATATTAAGGGGATTCTGAACCGGACTGAGTATAAAAAGCGGGATATTGTTACTGGAGGCTGTGAACGATGGTTTTAAAAGTACTGCGGTGGGCGGGGAAGGCCGTGCTTGCCGGAATAACTGCGCTGGTGTTACTGTCTGCGGTCGCGCTGGTGTATTCCTGCACGGGCGTGCATATCACAAATGAGACGGGGGCGACAGATTACCGGTGGGAGCCGAACCAGTTTCGCTCCAATATGGCGGAGGGATTTTCCTGGTTTCGCATGAACGGGGACGGATTTAACAATTCCTTCGACTGTTCGGAAGTGGAGCGGACGGATATTCTGCTGATGGGAAGCTCTCATATGGAGGCCTGCAATGTGGCGAAGGACCGAAACGCGGGCTTTCTTTTGAACCGCAGTCTCCCCCAATATGTCACCTGCAATATCGGAATATCCGGCCATACCATTTATCAGTGTGTGGATAATCTGCAGGCTGCGGTTTCCGTGTATCGTCCGTCGGAATATATTCTGATTGAGACGGACCGGATTGTGCTGGATGAAGGGCGGATGCAGGAAGTTCTCGCAGGAAAACTGGAGCATATCCCGTCGCATGACAGCGGGGCGCTTTATTTACTGCAGAAATATATCCCCTGTTTTCTCCCTCTTTACCGGAATCTTGAAAACTGGAAAGGCGCATCGTCCGTCGGAAGTGCGGATGTGGCGGCGGGATTTTCCGGGGAGGAGATCGGGAAAGAGGATACTTATTTCGATACGCTGGACCGGTTTCTGGAAAAAATCAACTGCATTGCGGGAAACACAAAGGTTATCATTTTCTATCATCCGGAAACGATTATTGATGCCAATGGTCTGCTTCCGGAACCGGATACGGAAGCGTCGGACACGTTTCAGCAGATGTGTGCCGACCATGGGATTACCCTTCTGGATATGTACGGCGATTTTGCGAGTCTTTACCAAAAAGAGCATAAGCTGGCGCACGGATTTGCCAACACGGCGGTCGGGTACGGGCATCTGAACGAAGAGGGACATCGGCTGATCGCGGAGCGGCTGACGGCTGAAATAAAGGGTGAAAAAAATGGGGTTAAATAATTTTTATTTCCTGCTGCAGTTTGTATTGCTGCTGGCCGTGCTTGCGGCGGTTCCGCTCTGCAGGAGGCGAAGGGACAGCCGGATGACTGGCAGAATACAGCTGGGAATCCTGCTTCTGTACAGTTATTTTTTTCTGTATCTGGCGGACTGGAGAGTGTGCCTGTGTATTGCGGCGGATACGCTTCTGGCTTACGTCTGTGCACGCCGGATGGAACGCTGTCAGGACAAAAGAGAGAAGCGGCGCATTGCGGTATGGGGGGTATCTGCCTGCTCATCGTTCTCGGATACTTTAAGTATGCAGACTTTTTTATCGAAAGTTTTGCGTCGGCGTTTCATCTGAACGCAGGAACGCTGAACCTTGTTCTGCCTCTTGGTATCTCCTTTTTTACTTTTTCAGGGCTGTCCTATCTGCTGGATGTTTACCGGGGAACCTGTGCAGCGGAGAAAAATCTGCTGGATTTCGGATTATACATGGCGCTTTTTTCGAAAATCACAGCAGGCCCGCTTGTCCGCTGGACGGACCTGCGGCCGCAGATAAAGGAGTACCGCGGCATCTGCCTGCCGGCGCTCAACGATGGCATTCAGATTTTTGTGTTCGGCCTGTTTAAAAAGATGGTTCTTGCGGATCATCTGGGCGTGTTTGTGGACGATGTGTTTTTTGCCCCGCTGGCATACAGCACCGGGACGGTAATTCTGTCGGCGTTCAGCTATTCGCTGCAGATTTATCTGGATTTCTCAGGCTATTCGGATATGGCGGTCGGCATTTCGAAAATTATCGGGTTTGATCTGAAGCCGAATTTCGATCTGCCGTATATGGCGGAAGGATTTTCGGATTTTTGGAACCGCTGGCATATTTCCCTGTCGTCCTGGTTTAAGGATTATCTGTACATACCGCTTGGCGGAAGCCGCAGAGGCGAAGCGAGGGCGTATGCAAACCTTTTTATTGTGATGATGGTCAGCGGGCTGTGGCACGGCGCAGGCCTGACGTTTCTTCTCTGGGGTGGGCTGCATGGGGCGGCGAGCTGCATCAGCAGACGCCTGAAAAAGAGCGGAAAAGTGAGGAGCTCTGCCGGAAGGTGCGCTGAGATCATACTGACTTTTCTTGCGGTGACGCTGTTCTGGACGGTATTTCGGGCAGAAAACACGGAGGCAGTCGTGCGCTACTGGAGTGCGCTGTTTACACTGCATTCCGGCATCCGCCAGCCTTATACCTAGACCTTTTTTGCCGCTGTATGTGTGGCCGCCGGGACAGCCGCCGCAAAGTGGAAAGCCAGGAGCAGTTCAAAGGAGGGCGGGGTACACGGATTTTACCCGGTTATGGATCTGTCAGAGACCGGTTCGCTTGTGATTTTCTTTTTTATGTGCGGGCTGACCGTTTTGCTTGGCTATTTTGGAAAGACCGCTTTTATTTACGGCGGATTTTAAGAGAGGGAAAGAAAAGGAGAATGGG
>CATJJD010000396.1 GCA_949740385.1 uncultured Lachnospiraceae bacterium | reverse complement strand
TCACGCGCTGCTTTGATTGCTTCCCCAAAAGCCTTGAAGTCGTATCGTGGTACTGGTCTTTTTGCCATAGTTATTCACCCTATTACATTTTACTGTTCCTCTTTCCTTTTGGATATGTCTACATAGTTCTATTGAATAGCTTAAATAATTCCTTTTATTTAAGGTGGTTGACAAACATACACGTTGTATGTTAAGATACAATCACAATGTATGTATAAGGAGGTTAAAGAGTGCCACGCAATAAATATCCAGAAGAAACAGTTGAGAAAATTTTAGATGTTTCTTTAAAGTTATTTCTTGAAAAAGGATATGAAGAAACTACGATTTTAGACATTGTAAATCATTTAGGCGGTTTAACAAGAGGGGCGTTTTATCATCATTTTAAATCGAAAGAGGAGGTTTTAAATGCACTAAGCGATAAGTTGTTTTTTGAGAATAATCCATTTGAGATTGTTAGTAATGAAAAAAACTTATCTGGTCTTGATAAAATAAAAAAAGTTATAAAATTGCAATACTCAAATAAAGAGCAGCACAACGTAAGTCTTATGGCTATCCCACTATTAAATAACCCGCGAATACTGGCAAGCTATATTGAAAGCAATCAGCGGGTTCTCGTTCCTTATATTGAAAAATTATTTCAAGAAGCCATAAACGACAGCTCTATTGAGAACAAAAATTATCCAAAAGCACTGTCAAGTTTTTTTGTGATGATAACAGAGCTTTGGTTTATCCCCTCAATTTTTCCTGGCACAAAGGAGGAATTGCTTGAGCGTTTGCTTTTTGCTAAAGAAATGTTCGACAAGTTTGGAATACCGATTATTGATGATGAAATCATGTTTCTTGCAAAAAACACTTTAGAAAAACTCGATTAGGGTTTTTCTATGCCCAAATACATACATACAATATGTATAAAAAGGAGAATAACAATGACAGAACAAGATTTATTGGAATTAGAACAGTTGGCTGATATGGGAATAGAGGTCAATATTGATAAGTTATCCCCCGTTATCATAGGCACTTATATCGCTAATATCATTGGGGGTATTATCTTAATTGTGATAGGAATTATCTTAATAGCTAAACACAAAAAAGACACAAAAAACATAAAATGTGGTGGGGAATTGGCTTGATTTTGACGGGAGCAATAATGATTTTTGCTCATTTAATTCAGTTGGTAATTTTTCTATAATCAAACTTTATTTAGGAGGAAGAACATGACAGAAAAAGAATTTGAACAGCGTATTGAGGCTGCTGCGGACAGGTTTGAAAAAAGTATTACTGATAAATGGAATAACAATAAATGTTTTCGCAGAGGTTTTAAATCTGGATCTATAATGGCTGAGATTAGCTTAATTCTTGGAGCAGGACATCTTGCGGCGCGAGGTTATAAAACCACCGCTGCGTGGTGTGCCGGACTTGGGATTGTTGGTGTACTTGCAGATATTATTACTTCAATCACATTTAGGAGGAAGTAAATATGAAAGAAAGGCTATTTTCAAAAAACTTTACACTTCTTGTTTTCGGGCAGATAAGTTCTCTTTTTGGAAATTATATTATAAAATTCGCATTATCTATGTATGTACTTGATACAACGGGTTCAGCGACGATATTTGCAGGTATTTTGTCTATTGCCACTATCCCTACAATTCTGCTTTCACCTTTTGGCGGTATTCTTGCGGACAGGGTAAACAGGAAAAATATCATGGTGGCGTTAGATACTTTATCCGGCATATTTGTGTTATGCGCTGCTCTATTGTTTACAGACTGGGACGGAATTATGCTGACAGGAATTTTGCTTGTATGCTTATCTGTATTAGGAGCATTTGAGTCCCCCACCGTTCAAGCGTGTGTTCCTCAAATGCAGTCTGGCGATAACATCATCAAGGGTAATGCGGTTGTAAATCAAGTAGCTGCGGTGGCTGCTCTCATTGCCCCGATACTTGGAAGTGTTCTCTATACTGCTTTTGGTTTAAAGCCAGTTCTGTATGCAGGAGTTTTATGTTTTTTTGTTACGGCAGTATTTGAATGTTTTATTAAGTTAGAATATACGCCAATAGATAACAGTAATGGTGTTCTATCCATTATCAAAAGTGATTTTCTAACAAGTATTCGGTTTATAGGCAAAGAGCAATCTTGTATTTTGAAAATTTTACTTTTAGGGCCATGGTTAGTTTCTTTGTAATAGGAACAGCTATGGTTGGTCTGCCTTATATTGTACG
>CATJJD010000395.1 GCA_949740385.1 uncultured Lachnospiraceae bacterium | reverse complement strand
GCTTGTCCGGGTGGTGGAGAACATCGACGAGGGCATCTACGACATGGCGAAGGATTCCACGGGAAGCGGCGTCGGAACCGGCGGCATGGCGGCAAAGCTTGCAGCGGCGCGGATTGCGACGCTCTCCGGCGCGGATATGATTATCGCAAACGGGGCGGATGTCGGGGTTATCGCGGATATTTTTGCGGGCGAGAGCGTTGGGACGCTTTTTAAAGCCAGAGAGCATGCCAATTTCAATCTTGCCGCCTATATTATGGAGACAATCGGGTGAGGACTATGACGGACGAAAAAATACAAAGAATCAATGCATTGTACCGCAAATCAAAGGCCGAAGGGCTTACGGCGGAGGAAAAAAGAGAGCAGGAGCTTCTGCGGCAGGAATTTCTTGCAAATGTGCGCAGGAATCTGCGCAGCCAGCTGAACAGCATTGACATGGTGAACGCTGACGGCACCATCGAGAATATGGGAGAGAAGTATGGACGAAAAAAGCCGACTTCGTGAGCAGATGAAGGGGCTGCGGGACGCCGTTTCTCTGCCAGAGCGGCAGGCAAAGAGCGAGGCCATCGCAGAGATACTGCTGTCTCTGCCGGAATATGCCGGAAACGACACGTTTCTTGTCTACTCCGCCATCTGGAGCGAGGTGAGTACCGCATCCTTTGTAAAACAGGCACTGAGCGGCGGAAAACGGATCTTTTTCCCCCGGGTTATGGGGGAGCACATGGAATTTTACCGGGTGACGCGCCTGTCGCAGCTTGAGCGGGGCAGCTTTTCGGTGATGGAGCCGCGTCTTTTTGGTCCAAAACCGGGCCGCTCTGTGAAGGACAGAGAGGATTTTGCCGGGGAAATGTGGGACGGCGACAGCGGGGCAGTTCTTGTGCCGGGTGTCGCCTTCTCCAAAGAGGGAGGCCGAATCGGGTACGGCGGCGGCTACTACGACCGCTACCTCAGAACTCATCCGCAGCTTACGGCCATCGGCGTCTGTTTTTCGCTGCAGCTTGCGGCGGACGATGCCCTCGGCCTTTTTGCCCACGACAGACGGATGGACAAAATCGTGACGGAGAATGGCGTCCATGAAAGAATAATTTAATGACAGGACAAAACGAGGGGGAGATGTCTATGAAACTGGAGAAACTTTGCAAAGAGGCACACGAGGCGAGAATCCGGGTCGGAAATCTGGATACGGAACTGAAAAACGCGACGCTTGCGGCTGCCGCCGCGGCGCTGCTTGCCGCCGAGGAGGAGATTCTTCTGGCAAACGGCAGAGATATGGAGCGCGCTGCCGCCGGCAATATGCCGGAGGGGCTTAAGGATCGGCTGCGGCTGGATCATGCGCGGATTGCCGGAATGGCAGAAGGGCTTATGCAGATCGCTTCCCTGGACGATCCCATCGGGGAGGTGCTCTCCATGAAAAAGCGGCCAAACGGGCTGATTATCGGGAAAAGGAGAGTGCCAATCGGCGTGATCGGCATTATTTTCGAGGCCCGCCCCAATGTGACGGCGGACGCCTTCGGCTTATGCTTTAAGGCCGGAAACTGCGTGATTTTAAAGGGCGGCAGCGACGCCATTGAATCCAACATCGCCATTGTATCCGCCATGAAAAAGGCGCTGGATGCAAACGGCATTCCTTCCGGGGCGCTGGCTCTGATCGAGTCCACCGACCGGGAGACAACCGCCGCCTTTATGCGGATGAAAAATTATGTGGATCTTCTGATTCCGAGAGGGGGCTCCGGCCTGATCCGCAGCGTCGTGGAGAACGCCACGGTGCCGGTGATCGAGACCGGAACCGGAAACTGCCATATTTACGTGGACGAGTTTGCGGACACGGACATGGCCGTTGCGATTGTCCGAAACGCCAAGACCCAGCGCATCGGCGTCTGCAACGCCTGCGAGTCCCTCGTGGTCCACAGCCGCATCGCAGAAGCCTTTCTGCCGAAGCTTTGCGAAGCGCTGTCGGAATTTTCCGTGGAGCTGCGGGGGGACGAGCGGGCGCTTGCGGCCCTTTCAGGAATGAAAGAGAACCCTCTGCCTGTGCGCCCCGCCACAGAGGAGGACTGGGCCGCGGAGTACCTGGACTACATTCTCTCCGTAAAGACCGTGGATTCGCTGGACGAGGCCATCGCCCACATCAACCGCTACAACAGCGCCCACTCCGAGGCGATTATCACAAAGGACTACGATATTGCCCAGCGCTTTCTCGAGGAGGTTGACAGCGCCTGCGTCTAAGATCGGAAGAGCGTCGTGTAGGGAAAGAG
>CATJJD010000394.1 GCA_949740385.1 uncultured Lachnospiraceae bacterium | reverse complement strand
GTAAAATAAAGATCGGCTTTGCCAGCACCGTAAGCCCCACCGTGCTGGGGAATGCCACAATCATAATAAACCGGATGGACGCGTGAATCTGGCTTCGCACCCTGCCCATATCCTTCTCCACAAAGCTCGCGGTCAGCGTCGGCACCGCGGAGGATGCCATGGCCGATGCGATGGCGATCGGGATGTTGATCAAAAGCTTGTACTTGCCGGAGAACACGCCCCACCACACGTCGATCTCATGCTCGCCGTAGCCCTGCAGCAGCGCGATATTCTTAAAAATACCCTGATCGAGAATGCCGCTGATATTGTAGATGGTGGTGCTTAAAAGCACCGGAATCACCGTGACAATCAGCAGCGCAAAGGTGGACCCGAAGGAGGTGACTTTCCCGCTTTTGTCTCTTCGCATCTGTTTTTTGAGCACCCGCAGGTACACCGCATACACAAAGACGGCAAACAGAAGACCCGCCACGGCTCCCGCGCCCGTTCCAAGAGTTCCGCCCGCCGCGCCGTAGGCCGCAGCGTAGTGCTCGCTGTCCCCAAGCACCGCGCCTATTTTGCTGCCGTAGCCAAACAGCACGTAGGCCGCCCAGACGCTGACGACGGCGTTGACCAGCTGCTCGATAATCTGCGACACCGCACTGGGCATCATGGTGCCAAGCCCCTGAAAGAATCCCCGGAGCGCGCCAAGCACCGCCACCACAAAGAGAACCGGCGCAAGCACTTTTAAGGCAAACACGCTGTAGGGCGTCTTAAGGAGCGTCCCCGTAAAGAACGCAGCTCCAAAGTACACCACGAGGCCTGCGATCAGCCCGGATATGACAGCAAACAAAAGCGCCCCCCGAAACACCTGGTGCGCGCTGCGGTACTGCCCCTTTGCCACCTTTGCGGAGACAATCTTTGAGACTGCCTGGGGCAGACTGCAGGATGATATGATGAGCACGATGTTGTAGACGTCAAAGGCACAGCCGTAGTAGTTGTTGCCCACGTCGCCGATGATCTCCGTCATCGGGATGCGGTAGATCAGCCCGATAATTCTGCTTATGATGGATGCGACCGCTAAAATTGATCCCTGAACAAGAAAGTTCGTCCTGTTCCGCCTGGATTTTCCCATAAGATAGACCTCGATTAACTAGTTGAATGTATTTTTGCCGGCTTTGGCGTTCTCTGCAATCGCCACCCAGGTAGTTCCCGGGTTTAGGACAATTTCGTTTCCGTCCGAATAGAAATACCTGGTTTTGGCGGAGGCGGACTCTCTCGTCCACGTAATTTCCACCGCCCTGCCTCCTGTGATAAACATGCCGGTTCCGCCGGACTGGTAATCAATGTCCAGCGTGCCGTTGGAGGCGTCCTTTAAGGAGCTGTAGCAGTTCTGGATAATAATGTTTGTCACCGCGATGGGTTCGCCTGTCAGCGCGTCAGTCTGGGGAGAGCCGAACTCGTAGCGGTAATATTTTCCATCCTCACTATTGTACTCGAACCAGGGCTTCGGGTCAACATAATAAAGCGAAACTCTGTTCGCATCGATGCCGTCCTTAAGAACCGTCGGCTGATCCTCATCCGCAAACTGATAGTGCGCCCCGTAAGAGTCGGACAGCTGCGTGGAATAGCCGAAATCGCTCACGCCCAAAGCGAGCATGTCCGACGTGGTGTAGAGGTTGTGGGGCGCTTTTTTACCGCTGTCCCGGTAGAAATATTTGCCGCCCTTTCCGGTAATCCCGTCCACGTTGTCGATAAAGGAGCTGTTCAGCACGTCCAGCGCGTATTTGCTCTCCCCCGCGTGAAAGTAGACTGCGTCGAACTCCTTCGCAAAATAGACGTAGTAGAGACGGCAGCTTCGTACATTGCCCACCTTCTCCATGCCGGAGTAATCCTGATAGATGCCCATCAGTCTTGTGATTCCGCCCTCCACCGGACACTCGTAAATCACGTCCGCAGACGAAAGGCCGTACTGGGGCAGCGACGCCTTCGTGTTCTCGGTCATTACCGCAACGGGCCTTAGTCCTGCCGTATCCTCGTCGATCCACTCCCCGGTAAAGGGACTGCGCGCCTGCCCCTCGCGGGAATCCGCCGCAGGAAGCGCTTCTGTCTCTTCCTCTGTCTCATACACTGTCTCCTGCGCCTCGGTCTGTCTTATTTCCGTCGGGGCAGGTTCCTTCTTCTTTGGACCGCAGCCCGCCAGAAGCCCCGCCGCCGTCAGCAGAAGCAGCCCTCTTGCCTGTCTTTTTTTCATGATTGTCCAATCCTCTCTTTCCCGGACGCATCGTCTCTTCCGATGTCCATGGCGTCCAGAATCTGTCTCTGCTTTTCCTCCATAACGGCGGCCTCTGCGCTCTCCATATGGTCGTAGCCGAACAGGTGCAGCATGCTGTGTACAATGAGAAAGGCGAACTCCCTGCGCTCGCTGTGCCCGTAGGCCGCCGCCTGCTCCTTCACCTTATCCGCGGAGATCACGATGTCGCCCAGCATGACCTCCCCGGTGTCGGGGTTAAAGTCTTCCTCCCTCTCCTGTTTCAGAAAAGAGAAATCCCCCGGCGCATCGTATGCAAGCATCGGAAAGGACAAAACGTCGGTGGGCCGGTCGATCTGCCGGTACGTCCGGTTCATCTCCTGTATGCCGCAGTCGTCCACGAGGGTCAGATTCACCTCCGCCTCAAAAGGGAAGTTCTCGTGCCGCAGACAAAAATCCACCACGGACTCTGCCAGCTCTTCGCACACAAAGCCGTCAAAGGACGCCTGCGCTGTTTGTTCCATATAAAAGCTCATTAAAGATGCGCCTCCTTTACAAGATATTCCCGCGCCTTCAGAAACTGGTTCATGCTCATGCCGGACTGGTCGTAAATCCCGGACGCTGAGAACTCGTTTAACGTCTGGTATATGAGAATGTCCCGGTTCCAGGTGCTCTCCCCCACGTCCTTGTTCATAATGCCCGCCTTTTTCACAATGGCGTCCACCATGTGCACAAGCGCCGACTCCGGCGAGGACAGCGGCCGCTCCTGTCCGTAGTACTCCGAGAGAATCCGTATCACGGACGGGGGAAAGCAGAGGCTTTTGGCCTTCTTCACGGCGTTCTCGTTGTAGGGCTCACCCTGCCAGCGCCCCAGCCGATAGTAAAAGCCCGCCGCAAGGCACACGTTTGGGTCGCAGCCGATCTCCGCCGCACAGCCGAAGACGATCTCCGACACCTTCTTCGCATGGTTGAATTCCAGTGTGGAAAAGTTCCGCAGCGCCTTCACCTCCGAGTAATCCTCCGACACGATGTCCAAAAGACGGTTGTCCGTCTCTCCCGCGCTCCCCTCTCTGATCCGGTCAGAGAGAAAATAAGCGAAAAGGCCGGATACCGCGCCGTTTATAATCCCGAACAGAAAGCACTGGTTGTCCATCTCCTTGTAGGACATGTAGTAAAAGATACCGGGTATCATCACATTCAAAAACAGAATAAGAAGCGACAGATGCCGTCTCCATTCCTTCACCGAAAGCGCGTCCGAGAGCACTGCCCCAAGGAGTGTGAGCAGACACAAGGCCAGCAGCGCATGAAAATTTCCGCCGGAGGAAACCCCAAGAAGCATGTCGTAAAAGATTCCGACGACAATCGCCATTGTCGTATTGGACACCGCGCACATCAGAATCGGTATAAGTATCACCGGTCTTGAAAATTCCGGCATCCAGGTCATGCCGTAGGTCAGCAGGGCGCAGACGCCGAAAGCCACCGTCTGCCGCATAAAGCTGCTCTCGGTGTTGCCGAAAAGCCGCCCTCTTCGCCGCTCGTACTCCAGCTGGAAAATATAAATCATCAGAAACAGGATGTCCAAAAACAGCAGACATAACCACTCGTCGGGATAAAAATGGCTGTCGAGGCAGACGACGGCGGTCAGTCCAAGCGTCACAACGACGACAGCCGCCACCGAAAGCGTCCGGTAAAGATTAACGGTTTCCTTCGTCTTCATTGTCTTCCCTGCCTGCTTTTCTTCGGCCCGTTTGCCTTTTTCTCGTAGTCCTCATAGGCCTGTACGATTTTCTGCACAAGGGGATGGCGCACCACATCCTTGCTGGTCAGCTCGCAGATGCCGATCTCGTCCACCCGCCGCAGCACCTTAAGCGCCACGTCAAGCCCCGATTTCGTGTCCGGAGAAAGGTCCTTCTGGGTTGCATCCCCCGTGATGACCGCCCTGGAGCCGAAGCCGATTCTTGTCAGAAACATTTTCATCTGCGCCGGCGTGGTGTTCTGCGCCTCGTCCAGTATGATAAAGGCGTTGTCCAGCGTGCGCCCCCGCATGTAGGCAAGGGGCGCAACCTCGATCAGCCCCTTCTCCATGTTCCGCTGAAAGCTCTCCGCCCCCATAATCTGGTAGAGGGCGTCGTAGAGCGGCCGAAGGTAAGGGTCCACCTTGCTCTGCAGATCTCCAGGCAGAAAGCCCAGCTTCTCCCCCGCCTCGATTGCGGGCCTTGTCAGTATGATGCGGCTGACCTCCTCGTTTTTGAAGGCTGTGATAGCCATGGCCATGGCAAGGTACGTCTTTCCGGTTCCGGCAGGCCCCATTCCGAAAACAATCATCCGGTCTCTGATATTGTCCACATAGTTTTTCTGTCCGATGGTCTTCGGCTTCACCGGCCGCCCCTGAATCGTGTGGCATATAATGTCTCTGTCAATCTCCACCATCTCGCTTCCCCGGTGCTCCTTGAGAAGGGCCAGGGCGTAGTTGACGTTCTGTTCGGTGATCTCGTTGCCCCGGGCGGACAGCGCGCAGAGCTGTTCAAACACCTCTCTCGCTCCGTCCGCCCCCTGGGCGGTTCCGATAATTTTTAAGGCGCCCTCCCGCACGACCACGGTCACGCCCAGATGCTTTTCTATTTTCCTGATGTTGGCGTCAAACTGGCCAAACACGTTTGCCATATGCTCCGTCGGAATCTGGAGCATTACTTCATTCAAGCTCATCTGTCTTTTCCTCCTGCGCCGCGGATGGCTGCGGCAGTATATCCGTAAGTGCCGGCTCTGCAATATTCTCGCTGGCTGAAACCTTCCCGTAAACATGGTAGCGGGACCCTGTCTTTTCTATCATAACATTTTTATCCAAAATAGCCACCCCATTTTCTTCCAAATTTACGAGAAATTGGTTAAAATTTTGTAAAGCGGCTGTTTTTGCGTCGGAAACGGTCAGTTTTTTCTTCACGGTCTCCTGCTCAATGCAGCGTATTCTGCTAAACCACACCGGCAGGTAAAAGCTGTCCATAATACACAGCTGGGTTTTCTCCTCCACCTGCTCGTACTGGTCAAATTCCGCGTACAGGTTCGGGACCGCAAGCTGCAGCGTGCCGAAGGTGAAGCAGTACCGGCTGTGGGTCTCGCCGGTAGCCCGCACGTCGGTCTGTACCTCGGGAATCCAGTCCTCGTAGTCGTAGACTACCCGGCCCATAATATCGGCGTCCGCACTCTGATAATAATACTCCTTTACCTCGCCGTTGTCATCGAGTATTTCCTGCCTTCCGCTGACGAGAACATCCCCGGCCTTCACGCGGTCCCCGGCCGCCACCTCTGCCATACCCGTCCTTGTTACGATGGAGATGATCTCGGCATCCCGTCCTGCCACAAGGTCGGTGCAGAGCGATCCGGCCTCTCCGGGGCGGTCCGTTGCGATCTTCTCCTGCACGCAGACCGTCAGCTTCGTCCCCTTTGTGTAGACGCTGGCCCATATAACAGCGTCAAAATCCTGCCGCAGCGCAAGCTCCAGCGCGTCGTTGTCGATGGCATTCTTCGCCGTCCCGCAGGCCACGCTGTGCTCCTTTAAATATTTCAGCAGCACATCCTCCCCGATGGAGGAGTTGCCCACCACCTCAATCCTCCACACCCGGGAGGAGAGCCAAACGGTGGCAGCCGCCGCAAGTATCGTCACAAGTACAATGACCTTGCGGGCATGATAGCGCCAGAGAAAAAACGGCAGCCCTCTGCGCCCGTCTATGTGAAGTTTTACATGCGTCTTTCTGACAAACGGCTTTAAATCCGGCAGATCCTCCAGCTTCATGCGAAAGGTCATCTGTGTGTCGGAGATACTCTGCACGTCCCGGACACGGATGCCGGAGCGGATGCAGAGATTGATAAAGCGCGCAGCTCCCCGTCCTGCCACGGAGACGGTGAGCTCCCCTTTGATTTTTCGCCAGGCGGTCTCAATCATGGGACAAATGCAATCCCTTCGATCCACCCTGAGATCTCGACCTGATCTCTGGAAAAATTCGGTATGCACAGCTCTCTGCCGACGATCTCGATGGCAAATGGTTTTGTGGCAATTACGATCGTCTCATCGCTGTACATCCGGATGCCCCGGTGGTTGGATATGCAGAGAAATCGGTTTCCTGTCATGGACAAAAGAGGCATGCCAAGAAACAGATCCTTTGGCAGGCCGAACATATCCAGAATTTCATCCGCCTGCACTTTCCGGTTATTTGAATTGGTATTGTGGCTTCTCATACTTCATCTTATGAAAAAACGGCAGGTCCTATGCACGGTTTGCGGCAAAACCGTGTCTCCTGGCCGCACATCCGATTATTATGAAAAAACCGCCCGGCATGTAAGCCGGACGGTCTGCCCGCAGCATCAGAATTTAATCCTGCCGCTCGATTTTACTCCATGTGCCGTACAGTGTTTCTTTGCCGGATTTTTTGTAGCTTCTCACTCTCACATAATACTTTTTGCCCGGTTTAAGCTTTGCGAAGGTCCAGACTGTCTTTCCCTGTCCCAGCTTTTTGGATTTCACGTTCTTTTTAAAGCTCTTATCCGTGCTGATCTGTACCTGGTAGCCCGACGCCTTTTTGTCCTTCGTCCACTCCACGGTGAGTTTATTGCTCTTTACGGCCTTCACCGCCTTTATGAGCTGCTTCTTCGGGCTTACCTTAACGGTCACCTTCTTCGCCGCACCTGCGGCCTTTACCGTTATGGTGGCAATTCCGGTGTTTTTAACGGTCACCGCTCCGGTCTCCTTATTCACGTCCGCAACCTTCGGGTTTGAGCTCACAAAGGTCAGCTTACCCTCGGAAGAGGCGTCGATCACAAAGGAATCCGCACCGTAAGCAGCCTCGTAAACCGTCTTTTTGCAGGTGACGGTGACCGGTCTGATTGTGAAGGTGACGGTCTGGCTGCCCACATAGTCCCCTTTGCCTGTGATTCTCACCGTCGCAGTTCCCGGCTCGATGTTGTTGTCGTAGAAGACGGTGAAATCGGCGTCCATCGTAAGTATTTTGCCAGCTGCCGTCACGATTACAACCTGATTTTTGGCTTTTCCGTCGTAGAGGAACTCGGTCTCGCTCAGTGTCACGGACGCATCGGAGATGTCGATCTCCTTCTTTGGCTCCTCCGCCGGGCCGTAGTCCGCACCGCCGCCGGAGCTGCTGCCGCCGCCGTTGCCGCCGCCCGGGGTGTTGTTGCCGCCGCCCGGCTTGCCGGTATCTCCGCCCGGGGTGTTATTGTCTCCGCCTGGAGTGTTGGTATCTCCGCCCGGAGTGTTATTGCCGCCGCCTGGGGTGCTGGTGTCTCCGCCGCCTGCATCTCCGCCGGGGATTGTGACGGAACCGGTTCCGGGATCGTAGTTAAAATGTTTTGTCGGAGCTATCAATGCTGCAGCTGTATCACCGATTTTTTGTATTGCATTCCACTGCGTCTCGGTGCCGGTAAAGTAAATATCCTTCAAAGGACAGGAAGCAAATGCTGCCGTTCCGATCGATGTTACACTGGCCGGAATTATGACAACACTCACACCGCTGGATGCAAATGCTGACCCTCCGATGCTTTCCGTTCCCTGCGGAATCTCAACTCCGGCAAGCATAAGACAATTCTGAAACATCCCGTCACTGATGCGGTCTATGCTTTCCGGCAGGGTTACTCCCATCAGATTATAACATTGTGTAAACAGATTATCTCCCATCTTTACCGGGTCGGCTGCAGGTTTAGCCTGACTGTTCGCACGGACAAAGGTTACACCTGTCAGTTTTTCACAACCCATGAAGGCGGCCGCTCCCACCTCCCTGATGCTGACCGGCAATTTAATATAAGGCAGACTTTTGCAGCCGTAAAAGGCCTTCTGGCCAATCGACTCCACACCTTCCGAAACCGTCACGGAACTCAGGTTCTCACACTCATTGAACGCGTTGTCACCGACGGTTTTTACACCGGACGGAATCGTCACGGAGATAACAGAGGATTTATAGAAAGCATTGTTGCCGACTGACGTCACTGTGGATGGAATATCCACACTGAGAACGCCGCACTGCCAGAAAGCACAGGCGCCGATTGCGGTGACACCCTCCTCGATCACAACCTTTCGGATACTACTGCTTTTCTCTGCCCATGGCTGGTCAGCCACCGTACTCCAATCCGGCATTGCTCCGCTTCCGGAGATCGTCAGCGTTCCCGCCTTTGTCAGCTTATAGGTAAGCCCGCCGTCAAGTGTTCCCTGATCGACGATCTCATTGGCTGTCGGGTCATCCGGCGACACATAATTTTCCGGATAGCGGGTAATATAGTGGCTGGTATCTCTCATTACATCCGCCTTAGAGATGGCCCGCCCCCAGTGCACCCTGCCCCTGTGGTCTCCGGTGCTGATATTGCCCTCCGCGACAACGATACCCGCTTCGTTTACTTCCAGCACAATCACCGTGTGAACGTCATTGTTTACCCGCAGAATATCGCCGACCTTTATATCCTCATAGGTAAACTGTCCCGCCGCATACATTCTGGCCGGCAGCTCGCCAAATGCCGTATCGCTCAGTATAAAAGCAAAGGCCACACAGCCCACCGCGACGATATTCGCCCCGCCGAGGGGACCGCCCTTCCATCTGTAATACCCTTTACTGTCCGAGTATGGCTCATCGTTGGTCCAGGGAGTTCCCTCCTTATAGGCATCCTGATCCTTCAACGCAATCATGGCGTTGTACACATTTGTCGGGGTGAGATCTGCCACATCGACGGCCGCCGTCGGCTCACCCTCCCCCTGCATAATCATCTGCGGCAAGGTATCCCTCTGCCACCCAAAAGCCACTGACTGGGAGGAAACACACAGACACAGCGCAAGCGCAGCTGAAAGCAATCGTTTTTTCAATATTCCTGACCTCCTGTATTGTTTGGTAAATAAGCATGAAATAATGATGCTCCTACCTACCAATATATGGGGATTATGTCGCTTTGTCAATAGGGGAATCAGCATTGTTTTTCCTCCGCGGAAATATCAGGGGAATTTTCACCGCGATGCATCATACCTTATTCCCCACGTACCAGCAGCCGACGCCGTCTATGTACATCGCCGAACCGGCGTGCTCCTGTATCCGGTTC
>CATJJD010000393.1 GCA_949740385.1 uncultured Lachnospiraceae bacterium | reverse complement strand
TTCAAAATCTGGATAGTTATCTTGAGATGCCTTTCAAAAAAAGCCCGATTGAAGCCGGTTATCCTATAGGGATGCTGGGCGATGTGAAATTACATTGTATTCATTATAGTGACTTTGATATGGCGAGGGAAAAATGGACGGAAAGATGTAAACGTGTGAACAAAGAGCGTATTATGCTTACGCTTACGGATCAAAATCATTGCTCTGATATTCACGTTGAGGCTTTTATGAAACTAACGTATCCAAAAATATTCCTAACCAGCCAGAGTAGATATGAGGGACTGAATCAGAGTGTATTTATGGATAGTCGGATTTATCAAAAAGAACACAGAGGCAGGACTCTGGTTGATGATGCTTTTTTATTCAAAGGATTTTCCGGTCATAGGATATATGAGGATTATTTTGATTTTGGATTTTTCTTGAGATGTTTATGAAGTTAAACTATGTGCAGGAGTGAAATAGAATCATGTTAAAGAAAATAGAAAGTGCCTTGTTTCTTACGGCTGAAGTGATGATTATATATGCTGCATATGCAGGTTTTTTTGATTATGAAACAGAGGCATACACACGATCATTTTTTGTGATCGTGTGTTTGTTTTTATTTATTTTTTTTAAGAACAAATATCTTCATTTGGATCGTCTCCAGAAGATTATATTTGTATTTTCGATCATTACATTCTTTGACATCCTGTTCAAGATGATGTTTTTTTCCGGCAATACAATAAATAAAGATGGCTTCACTTTGACAGCTTCTCTTTGTCTGCTTCTGATATGTAATTACTGGAATCTTGGTAAGGAATGGATGTATGCTGTTGTTGGTATTGGATCTGTAGCCTGTCTTTTTTTCATATATGCGTACAACATTAATGGCGCCAGCTGGTGGGGAACTTCAATGACAATTCTTAATAATAATCCACAGTCAGTTGGAGTGTGGAGTTATATTTTGGGATGCTATCAGATAATGATGTTCGATATGACAAGATCCAGGATTTTGAAATTAGTTAATGTTTTCTGTATCGGATATTGCATATATATTTCAATCATGACAGAGACCCGGACGTCTTCATACGTATGGATTTTGGTTATTATAATGAGATTATTGCCGGTCATGGAATTTTTGCTGAATAAATATGTCAGTTTTCTTTTGGTGTTTTTGCCTGGAATTGTTACTTTTGTGGGTGCGTTTCTCTGGTCGCATTGTCGGTTAGATTTTATGCATGGTCGATTTTATATTTGGTCCGAAAGAATTAAAGAAATTTCCCTGCGTATTATAACTGGTGATGTGAGAAAATACAGGGAAGTATACACACATAGTGCATTTTTGGACGTTGCGTTGCAGTTCGGGTTAATTACCGCTATACTCCTGTTCTTCATCATTACGTATAGCATATACCGAAGAATAAGAGGAAACGTCAACCGATTGGGATATGATGCATATGTTTTGTTTGCTGGCGCACTGTTGGTAGCCTGTGGCGAGAGTGGTACGCTGCTGGGAGGGTTTGGGGGAACCTGGTTTTTGGTGTATTCGCTGCTGTTTTTTGTTGGTGACTATCAACGTGAAGAACAAGGGGGGAGATCCAAACTGCAATTCCGGTTCCGAAGAAGGATACATCTGACAGTTATGAGCAGAAAGAGAAGGAAAATATATGAAAATCGTACAAATTAATACATGTAGCGGATACGGCAGTACGGGAAAGATTTGCGAATCAATCAGCAGACTGCTGGATGCCAATGGTATTGAGAACAAAATTCTTTATTTCAATGGAAGCACGGACTATGACAGCAGCATCAAATGCAGTTCTTTGCCCTATGAAAAAATACAGGCGTTGAAATCACGGATTTTTGGAAATTATGGTTTCAATTCAAAACTTTCGACAAACATTGTAATCCATCATTTAGAAAAAATTCAACCGGATATTGTCCACTTACATAATTTGCATGGTCATGAAGTTAATATAGAGCTATTGTTAAGTTATTTGAAGAAAAAGCATATAAAAATTGTCTGGACAATGCATGACTGCTGGCTTTTTACCGGGTATTGTCCATATTTTACTGCAGTAAATTGTAAAAAGTGGGAAAACGGATGTCATGATTGTATACAAAGGGAAAAATACAGTTGGTTTTTTGACAGAAGCAAGGAAATTCAGGAGCGCAAAGTGAACGCAATGAAGAGTGCAGACGTTAAATTTGTTACTCCGTCTGAGTGGCTGGCAGATTTGGTCAGAAAATCTATGCTTGGCAAACATTCTATCGCTGTAATTAATAATGG
>CATJJD010000392.1 GCA_949740385.1 uncultured Lachnospiraceae bacterium | reverse complement strand
TCAAGAATCAATGCCACCTCTCCGTCTCCGAGTATCGTCGCACCGCTGATTAACTTGTTACCGTTAATATATTTTCCGAGAGACTTGATTACAATCTCCTGCTGTCCGATCAGGTTATCCACCACAAGACCGACCTGGCTGTCGCCGCGCTTTACGATAACGACCGTAAGCTCATCCGGCTCCTCCTGCGGAGCCATATCCCGAACCTGATCCAGTCGGATCAGCGGAATCACGCTGCCCCGCAGATGAATCACTTCCTTCGCCTGTACATACTTGATGTCAGTCACCGGAATATTCTCGATATTCGCGATGGACCCCAGGGCGATGGCGTACTTCTCGTCGCGGATCTCCACCATGAGCGCCTGAATAATTGCGAGCGTCAGAGGAAGTCTTACCGTAAAGGTCGTCCCCTCTCCCAGCTTCGTTCTCACCTCCACGTCTCCGCCCAGCTGCTCAATGTTGGACTTCACAACGTCAAGGCCCACGCCTCTGCCGGAAATATCCGTAATCTTCTTCGCCATGGAGAAGCTCGGCATAAACAGGAAGTTGACAATCTCCTTCTTGCTCATGGACTCCGCCTGCTCCGCCGTGACAATGCCGCGCTCAATCGCCTTCTGCTTCACAGCCTCCGTGTCGATGCCGTTTCCGTCGTCCCCCACCTGGATAATGACGTTGTTGCCCTCCTGGTAGGCGTTGAGGAAAATGTTGCCCGTCTCCGGCTTTCCTCTCTGAATGCGGACCTGCGTGTCCTCCAGACCGTGATCCGCGGAGTTGCGCAGAAGGTGCTGCAGCGGATCTCCGATCTGATCCACAACGGTGCGGTCAAGCTCCGTGTCCTCACCGGTCATCACAAGCTCCATCTTCTTGTTCAGATTCCGCGACAGATCGCGGATCATGCGCGGGAACTTGTTCACCACACTCTCGATCGGGACCATGCGGGTCTTCATGACAGACTCGTGCAGATTGGTCGTGATGCGCTCCAGGTACTCGATCTGTTCGTGGAAGCCCTGATTGTTGAAGCTTCCGCCCTCCGTCGTGCTGATAGACACCAGACTGTTCTTTGCGATAATCAGTTCGGACACCTGGTTCATCAGCTCATCCAGCTTTTCAATATCCACACGCACCGTCCGGTTCGTAACCGGCTTTGCCGCAGCCTTCTTCGCCGGGGCAGCCGTCTTCTTGGTCTCCTCGGCCTTTGCACCCTCCTGCGGCTTCGCGGACGCGTCGGAAGCCGCAGGAAGCGCCTTCTCCTCCTGTCCGTCCTCCGAAGGCAGTGAAAAATCCGTCAGCTCCTCGCCGAACACCTCCTCGATCTCCGACACATTGCCCGCCGCCACGCGGATGCGGTCAAAGTCCTCGCTGGTCGCCACATAAAAGCTGAAATCCAGATCAAACTTCTCGTCCTCAATATCCTGCGAGTTCGGTCTGTAAACCAGTATCTGTCCGAATGCCTCCACCGCGCGGAACACGAGAAAGGCCCGGGCCGCCTTCAGCAGACATTCCTTCTGAATCAGAATGGTCACGCCGTAAATGCGCTGTCCCGCCTCCTTCGCCGCGTTTAAGGCCTCCCGCTCCTGATCGTTCAGCTCGATATGAAGATACTTCTTCCGGACAGCCTCTGCAGATTCCTCCTCTGCCGGGGCCGAAGAGGGAGCAGGCTCCTCCGCAAGAGTCTCGCCGTTGGCCTTTGCAATGAAATCATTCAAAGACTTGATAATCAGCTCGTTGTCCTCCGTCCCCTCGTCCGAGGTCGCCTTGATATTCTCAAGGTAGGCGTCAATGGCATCCAGACACTTGAAGAGAAGGTCGATCATCTCGGAATCCACCGCAATCTTCTCGCTGCGCACCTCCTGAAACACGTTCTCCATGTCGTGCGTCAGATGCTGCATGCGCTTAAATCCCATCGTTCCGGCCATACCCTTTAAAGAGTGTGCCGCACGAAACAGCTCATTGATCGTGTCCTTGTTGTCCGGCTCGCTCTCCAGCGTCATAATACAGTCGCTCAGCGTCTGTATGTGCTCTGCGCTCTCGTCAATAAAAATCTCCAGATACTGGCTTACATCCATGTTACTTTACCCCCCACGTTTTTTGTGATAGTTTTGGCAACGTCATTCAGAGGTACAATCTCGTCAACCACTCCGGCCTCCGCGATAGCCTTCGGCATGCCGTAGACCACGCAGGTCTGCGCGTTCTGAGCGATTACATGAATCGGCTTATGATGCCCCAGCGAGAGTATTCCGTTGGTGCCGTCCGCCCCCATCCCGGTGAGAACCACGCACACGATCTCGTCATATCCGGACTGTGCCAGCGAATCGTATGTAATGTTCGCGCACGGCCGCAGCCCGCCGATGGGCGGCATGTCGTTTAAGGCGATCCGGTGAGAGCCGTCCGGCTTCTTTGCCACCTCCATGTGCCTGCCCCCCGGGGCAATGTACACATGTCCCTTCTCCAGCCGGTCGCCCTCCTTCGCCTCGTGTACCCGGATGGCACTGATCTCGTCCAGACGGTCCGCCATGGACTTCGTAAAGCCAACCGGCATGTGCTGCACAAGAACTACCGGAGCGTCCAAATTGCCCGGAAGAAACGGAATCACGCTCTGCAGCGCCTTCGGGCCGCCCGTGGAACAGGCGATCGCCACAAGCCGGTTCTTTCCGGTTGCCTTCAGCCGCTTGAAGGAGGAGCCCGCCGTCGGCTTCGCCGCAGCACGCGGCGCCCGGACATAGCTCCTCGTCGCAAGAACCGCCGACAGCACTGACAGCAGCTGCTTCTTAAAGCCCTCGCCCTTCGCCTCGATAATATTGGTGGGCTTCGTCACAAAATCAATGGCGCCCCGCTCCATCGCAAGAATGGTAACTTCCGCATCCTTCGTCGTCAGCGTGCTTACCATGATAACATTCGCCTTGATGCCGTCCTTCTGCAGCTGCTCCAGAAGCTGCAGGCCGTCCATGCGCGGCATATTCACGTCCAGCACAACACCGTCGTAAGAAGTCGTCTTCAGTTTCTCGTAGGCTTCCAGACCGTCCCTGCAAATATCCGTTGCCTGAAAATTATTGTCTGTATTGATTATATCACAAATAACCCTTCTCATGAGTGCAGAATCATCAACGACCAAAATGTTTTTTTTCATACCAATCACCCGAATCTTTCCTGCGAATTCTTCTGTCTTCCTCAAATACAAATCTTACAATTTTCTCGCGATCCCTAAGATCCTTGTACATAAATTTCACACGATTGCTATAGATATTATCCCCCTGATCGATGCACTCTCCGTCGTTCATAACCTGACAGACCAGATAAAAAATATCGTCGACGCGTTCGTTGGCCAGGTGCATCACAAGCAGAAGGTAGCAGTTCTTCTCATGGGAGACGGATGAACTGAACCTGGCCCCGCCGCCGCTTATATCGCAGAGCGTTCCCCTCTTCGCCTCACCCAAAAAACAGGTGTCCCGCATCTTTTCGTAGAGCTGCTCCACCGAAGGGAGCATGGCCGTCTCCTCGCTGATCTCATAGTACTTGATGTCCGTAAGACAGCTCACGCGGAAAAATTCCCGGCGCTGATGCTTTACGGGATTCGAGGTAATCTCCACCAGGATCAGACAGATATTGTCCTGCTTGCAGCGTCTCTTCACGACACCCTCACAGCCGTACATTCCTCTGTTCGCATAAAAAAGAAACTCACAGCGCACCCCTTCCTGCAGCATAACCACGCGTCCGTTCTTCGTCGGCATAGAGATCTCAAGCTCCGTCTCCGACACGATGTCGCAGACGCTGCTCCTGCACACAGGGGCCGTATCGCCGCCGTTCTCCTGCGCCCGACGCTCCCGTGTCAGCCACATATCAATTTTGTCTCCGGGGGTAACAATACCTGACAGCCTTATACTCATTCTATTCTCCCATCCGTCCTCTTATTTGCGGCTCATTAAAAAGTTTGACAGCATCTGCGCAATTCCCCAGTGCACCGACACCGGATTGCGCGTTCCGTTTAAGAAATTTGCGGCGAGGGCCGCAAACGCCTTCGCAGACCTGGAATTCGGATCTGAGATCGACACCGTTTTCTGCTGCTTCACCGCCCGCTCCAGCGCCGCGTCCTGCGGAATCAGACCAAGATAATCCAGCTGTCCGTGCAGAAACTGCGAGACAACGGAATTTAGCTTATCGTAGACAGCCTGCCCCTCATCCTCGGAGACCACCCGGTTGGACACCACATGTATCCTTGTGGCATCCACGACAAAATTCGGGTGCCGGTAGAGCGCCTTTAAAAGGGAGTAGGAATCCGTGAGAGAGCTTGGCTCCGGCGTGGAAATAAGGAGCACCTCCGGGCTTGCAACGACAAACTCCAGCACCTGCTCCGAGATTCCCGCTCCCGTATCAATCAATATAAAATCCGCAATATCGTTCAGCAGATCCACCGAGCGCACCAGGTCCGTAATCTGCTCCCGGTCGAGATTGTTCAGCCCGATAATACCCGAACCGCCGGAGATAAACCCGATGTCCAGGGGCCCCGGCGTGATAATATCCTGTATGCCCTTTCTCCGGTAGAGAAAATCAGACAGATTGTACTGCGGAACAGCGCCGAACATGACCTCCACGTTGGCCAGACCAAAATCCGCGTCAAAAATAATCACGCGCTTGCCGGCCTTGCTGAGCTGCACGGCAAGATTGACGGCAAAATTAGACTTTCCGACGCCTCCCTTTCCGCTGGTGATCGTAACAATCCGCGCCATCTGACTGAGGTCATCTCTTAAATTGTTCTGTTCACGCCTCTTAATCACATTGCGCAGCTGTTGTGCCTGGTCCATCACGCATTGCCCCCCAATAACTGTTTCACGATCTTTTGAGTGTCAAAAACCTCAATATCGTCCGGAACATTCTGTCCGTTCGTGACATAGGACAGATCCGCCTGCGAATAAAGCTTGATATTGAGTATGTTGCCGTAGGAAGCCGTCTCGTCCAGCTTCGTAAATATCAGCTTATAGTCGCTGATTTCATGGTACGTATCTATAATGTCCAGCAGATCCTTGTACTTGGTCGTTGCGCTTAACACAAGATAGACTTCACCGGAATACTTTTCGTCCATCCCCTGCAGGAGCCGCTTCATTTCCTCTCTCTGACTGACATTCTTGTGAGAGAAGCCCGCCGTGTCCACAAACACGATGTCGTAGCCCTCATAAGTTTCCAGCTTGCTGTTGAGTTCGCTGTCGGAATACACCACAGCCATCGGCGCCTCCAAAATATTTGCATACACCTGAAGCTGCTCCGTAGCGGCAATCCGGTAAGTGTCCGCCGTGATAAAGGCGATATGCTTGTTGTATTCCACCTTATACCGCGACGCAATCTTTGCGATCGTTGTCGTCTTCCCCACGCCGGTCGGTCCGATAAAAAAAACAACCTTCGGCCGGTTCTTTCCAAGCTCAATGGTTTTCGGCTGCCCGAAGCGCAGAATGAGCTTCTGGTAAACATTCGAGAGAATCGTATCCACACTGTTTCCGGGCCGGATAAACTTCTCCACCTCGTCCAGAATCTGATTCACATACTTCTCGTTCACCTCGTTTTTGATGAGCGTCGTATACAGAATCCGAATCAGATTCAGCTCCTCCGAGGTCGGCGGCTTCGTCTCCTCCTCCCTTACGGCCGGAGAAGAAAGCGACTCCTCCAGCCGGTCGGAAAGGCGCTCAATCCGGCTCTCCATACGGCTTTCCTGCTCTACCGTTCTCTCCGTCTCTTTTCTCTGCAGCGGCATGGCGTTTCGCACTGCCTGAATCTGCTTCATGGCCAGCTCGAACTCGTCCTCCTTCCTCGTCTGCACCGGAATGCTGATCTCCTCATCCGCCGCAAGATTGATCGTATCATGGACAGGCGTCTGCGCTGCCTGCGGCTGCGGCGCCTGCGCATCGTTGTCCTTCGTCCGGACCGCAGCGGTAACCTCAAAGACAGAGCTCTTCAGGAACGAAAAAAAACCCTTCGGCCGAATCTCCTTCACGTTCATGACCACCGCGTCGTCCCCGAACTCGGCCTTCGCCTTCTCGATAGCCTCCTCTTCTGTTTTCCCCTGAAATTTGTTTATTGTCATTTAAATTGTCACCATCCCCACCGACTGTAATTCCACATCCGATTCCACTTCATTGTAGGACACAACGGTGAGATCCCTGAAATACTCCTCCGTCAGCTTCTTAAAATACATGCGCACGATCGGCGAAGTGACAACCATCGCAGGCTTTCCGATACTTTCAAGCTTCTGCGTCTCCGCCTCCAGCGAATTCATAATTGCCCTTGTCTTGTCCGGATCGATCGTCAGGTAAGCGCCCTGCTCCGTCTGCTTCACGCTCGACATAATCTCCTGCTCAACCTTCGGGTCCACCGTGATGACGCTTGTAACCTCATTCGGCGGAAACAGCTGGCTGGAAATCGCGCGCTTCAGACTCTGTCTCGTGTACTCCGTCAGCACGTCCGTATCTCTTGTTGTCTGCGCATGGTCTGCGAGAGATTCGAATATCGAGAGCAGATCCCGGATCGAGATGCCTTCGTTGAGAAGATTCTGCAGAACCTTCTGAATCTCACCAAGCCCAAGCAGCTTCGGCGTAAGTTCGTCCACCAAAACCGGGTTTGTCTCCTTTAAGTTGTTGACCAGATTCTGCACATCCTGCCTTGTGAGCAGCTCCGCAATATGGCTGCGGATCACCTCGGTCAGATGCGTCGCAATGATCGACGGCGCATCCACCACCGTGTAGCCGAGACTCTCGGCGCGCTCGCGCTGCGCCTCCGTAATCCAGATCGCCGGCAGATGAAAGGACGGCTCAAAGGTCGGAATACCGGTGATCTCCTCCTCCACATATCCCGGGTTCATGGCCATATAGTGGTCAAACAGAATCTCACCCTCCGTTACCTGTATGCCCTTAATCTTAATAATATACTGATTCGGGTTCAGCTGAATATTGTCCCTGAGACGAATAATCGGGACGACCGTTCCAAGCTCAAGCGCCACCTGCCGCCGGATCATAACCACGCGGTCCAGAAGATCGCCGCCCTGATTCACGTCCGCAAGCGGAATAATACCGTAGCCGAACTCCAGCTCAATCGGGTCAACCTGCAGAAGCGAAACAACATTCTCGGGCTTTCGGATCTCCTCCGCCTCCGTCTCCTGTTGCTGCACCTCCGCCTCGATGCTCTCCTCACCGATGTCACTGCTGATGCTGCGGCCCGCGATAATAAACACAAGGCCGAAGGCAAGAAACAGCACAATGTTGAGCGGCGTAGCCACGCCGAGAAAGATCATTACGATACCCACCACGTAGAGCACCTGCGGAATACCGAAGAGCTGCTTTACAAGCACTCCCGAGAAATCCGCCTCGTTGGACCCCTTCGTCACAAGGATACCGGTTGACAGAGAGATCAGAAGCGACGGAATCTGGGACACCAGACCGTCACCGATGGTCAAAAGACCAAACTGCATAATCGCATCCGAAAACTCCAGCCCCTGATTCATAACGCCCATGACCGTACCGCCGATCAGGTTGATAAACGTAATAATCAGACCTGCCGTCGCATCTCCCTTTACATACTTCGTAGCACCGTCCATCGCTCCGAAGAAGCTCGACTCGCTCTGTATCTTCTCGCGGCGCGCCTTCGCCTCCTCGTCGGAGATTGCTCCGGTGTTCAAATCCGCGTCGATCGCCATCTGTTTGCCGGGCATGGCGTCCAGCGTAAATCTTGCCGATACCTCGGACCCACGCTCCGAACCTTAGTTTATGACGATAAACTGGATCAGCACAAGCACGATAAACACGATCGTGCCCACAACCATATCGTTGCCGCCGACAAACTGACCGAAAGTGCTCACGACGTTTCCCGGATCTCCGGTCAGAAGAATCAGTCGCGTCGAGGACACATTTAAGGAAATACGGAAAATTGTCGTAAACAAAAGCAGCGTCGGGAAGAACGACATGTCCAGAACTTCCCTCACAAACAAAGAGTTAAATAATATGATAAGTGCAATCGAGATATTGAGTGCAAGCATGACGTCCAGCATAATGGACGGAATCGGTATGATAAAAAAGATAACAGCGCACAGCAGGTACAGCCCTACGCCGACATCAGCTTTTTTTAAAATGCTCACAACCTCCTTTCCCGCCTGATTCTTCCTGATTTATAAAACAACTCTTACTGTCTCTTCTGAAAAATTACCGCAAGTATCTCCGCCACCGCCTGGTACAGCTCCGGCGGAATATCTGCTCCCACATCCACATTGCTGTAGAGCATACGGGCAAGGGGCTTGTTCTCCACAATCTCCACGCCGTTCTCCCTGGCAGCCTCCTTAATCCGCTGTGCCAGAAAATCCTCTCCCTTGGCCACCACATAGGGGGCCGGGCGGCTGTCCGCGTCATATTTGAGCGCCACCGCATAGTGCGTCGGGTTCGTGATAACCACATCCGCCTTCGGGACATCCTGCATCATGCGCCGCTGAGACACCTCGCGCATCTTGCTCCTCTGCCGTCCCTTGATCTGCGGATCACCCTCGGTATTCTTGTACTCGTCCTTGACCTCCTGCTTGGTCATCTTCATCTCGTCCTTGAACTTCCACTTCTGGTAAGCGTAATCCGCGATGCCCACCACGAGATAGACCACACTGATCTTAAAGCCCGTATCAATAATGATCGTGCCCACCAGACCGATGGCCTGGTTCATCGTCAGATCAAACAGGATGAACAGCTCGTTCGCGTGATCCTTAATGGAGATGTACGCAATATAGACGATAATTCCCACCTTGACAATGGACTTAAGCAGCTCCACCAGCGTGTCCTTTGAGAAGATGCGCTTGAAGCCGCTGATGGGATTGAACTTCGACAGCTTCGGCTGCATGGGCTTCGTCGTCACCGTCCAGCCCACCTGAATCAGACTCACCAGAAAGGTCACAATAAAGCCGAATGCGAAAAACGGCAGCACCGTGAGCATCCACTCGATAATCACCGGCTGAAAGAGCGCCGCAATCACATGGGAATTCATGTGAGCCTCGTTGATCATCGTAAAATCCGCCATATTTCCGTATATGTACTGAAACATCCCAAGCAGATTCTCCCCCACAAAGGAGATAAAAACCTTCAGGCACAAAAACAGCACCATCAGATCAAACGCGGCATTTAATTCCTTGCTTTTGGCAACCTTGCCGTCCTGTCTCGCATCCTTCAGCTTCTTGGATGTGGCCGGCTCGGTTTTCTCTCCGCCCTCTCCGTCCTTCGCAAAGAACTGAAGGCGGTACGACAGAAGCGTTCCTTTTTCTGTCTCCTTACCGTATTGTCTATTCTCAGTACATTCCCTCAACAAACCGAACCACCATTGTCTTTATCTCATCCAGCACCAGATCCGCCACCTGCGGAAGCATAAAAAATGTAAGCATCAGCACGGCGTAGCCGACTATCACCTTGAGCTGCATACCCACCGCAAACATATTGAGCTGCGGCGCCACCTTTGCCATAATGCCCAGCACACAGTTGAGCACCATAATGCAGGCAAAAAACGGAAGAAATATTCGAAACCCCAGCACAAACATATCCACCACATACTGAACCATGGAAGCATAGAGGTGATCCCAGTTAAAGCTGGCATTCCCGATCGGTATCACCGAGAAGGAATCGCTGACGGTCCGAATCAGGTATCCCTGCATCCCCCTTCCTGTCATAAGCAGCATGACAAGATAGTAATAGAGATTGCCGGTCAGCGTCATCTCCGTTCCCATTTCCGGGTTAAACTGAGTGGCCATCGACAGACCGATGTCCATATCAATCATCGTACCCGCATACAAAACAATAGAATTACAGATATTTGCTGCCAGTCCGATCAGCAATCCTGTAATTCCCTCACTGAGCACAGCGACAGCGTACCCAACCATCCCCTCATAATCAAGCTCCGGCTTTGCCGCCACCGTGTACACAATCAGCGAAATAAATACCGAAAATCCAATCTTCACCTTGCCCGGAATCGTATTGTTCCCGAAAAAGGGGGCAAGGTACATAAACGCCGAAATCCGCACCAGAATCAGCAGCCAGTATTCAAAATTCTCCAGCGTGAACGCATAACTAACCATAAACGCTCTATCCCATACTCAGATAGTAGCTGAAACTCGACCATAAATCCGACATAAAGGTGCTCATATTGCCCAGCATCCAGGAGCCGATCAGCATCATCGTTGCAAAAACGGCGAGAATCTTCGGAACAAACGTAAGCGTCTGCTCCTGAATGGATGTAATCGTCTGAAAAATACTGACGATCAGTCCGATCACAAGCGACACCAGAAGCAGCGGCGCCGAAGTGACAATAATACAGTAGATTGCCTCCCTTGCAATGTCAAGTATGGCTTCCTGTGAGATCATTTCATCCATTCCTCCCCGAAAAAGCTAATAGAACGTGCTGACAAGCTGTCCCAGCACCAGGTTCCACCCGTCCGCCAGAATAAACAAAAGCAGCTTAAACGGCAGTGAGATTGTAGTCGGCGGAAGCATCATCATACCCATGGACATGAGCACCGACGCCACCACCATATCGATCACGATAAACGGGATATAAATCAAAAATCCCATAATAAAAGCCTTGCGAAGCTCACTTAAAATAAAAGCCGGGACGAGCGTCGTAAAAGGAACATTGCTGTAAAGCTCCTCCGGCGACTCATAGGTCGCGCCGGAAATCTCTGCGAACAGATTGACATCCGTCACCTGCACCTTCGCATCCTCAATCATAAACGTGCGGATCGGCTCCTCCACCCGCTTAAAGAACTCCTCCTGCGTAATCTCCCCCTTATCCAGCGGAACAATCGCCTCCGTGTTAATCGTCTGAAAGGTTGGCCACATAATGAAAAAGGTGAGAAACAGAGCCAGCCCCACCAGCACCTGATTCGGCGGCGCCGTCTGTGTACCGATGGCCGTCCGGATAAAGTGCAGCACGATGATAATCCGCACAAAGGAGGTCATCATAATCAGAATAGACGGCGCAAGCGAAAGTATCGTCAGTACGATAAGCATGCGAACCGGTGTGGAGACATTCCCCTCGTCATTGTTCCAGAGTATCGACATGCCGGTGGGTGCAGTACCGTCGTCCTCCTCCGTATCCCCGTCGCCGGTCAGATCCGAAATATCGTCTCCCTCCGGCGCAGTCTGCCCGGTCTCATCCCCCGGCTGAGCCGCATAGGTCACAGCCGGCCCCGTCAGGCTTAAATAAATTGTCAGTAGAATACTCACACAGGCAAACACAAAGCTTGCCGCGCAGTATGCTTTCTTAAATCTGTTCATATCAGTCCCGCTTATCCGTTCCGCTCTTCGGCAGCCGCCCCTTAAGCTTTTCCATAATATCGGCAAAGCCCTCGGCGCCCGCGCCCTTACCGCGCTCCTCCATAAAGGAGAGATCACTAAGCTCCTCTTCTGTCAGCTCCGCCAGCAGACGTATATCCTCCCTGCCCACCGCAACGACCAGATATTTCGTCCCCGCCGCAACAATGCTGATCATCTTATTGTTCCCGATGCCGATCGTTTCAATCACCCGCAGATTCTTATGAAAGGTCATCCCCTTCTGGTATGTCCCCATCCACCGCGTCGTCAGATAGGTGACAAGCAGCACAAACAAAAAGATAATCAAAACACCGATCAGCTGCAAAAAGCTTCTCAGAGTTCCGGACAATAAAATACACATATACCCTCTTACTACGGCTGCACCGTTTTCACAGAATTGACAATCTCTGTGATGCGGACGCCGAAGCTCTCCTCAATGACAACAACCTCTCCCTTGGCAACATACTTGCCGTTGACAAGCACGTCAATCGGCTCGCCCGCAAGTTTGTCCAGCTCGATAATCTTGCCGGGCCCAAAGTCCAGGATATCGGAGATGGACTTGCTGGTCCTTCCAAGCTCCACGGTAACCTCCAGCGGCACATCCATAATCAGATTGATATTCTCCGGCTGGTACGCTCCCAGATTCGCGCCGGAAAAAGCAGAAAACTGCGCCGGCTGCACGTTGACCGGCTGGCCCATGATCTGTTGCCCCATCATCGGCTGTGCCATCGGCTGACCCATCATTGGCTGACCCATCATCGGCTGTGCCATCGGCTGACCCATCATCGGCTGCTGCATTTCCGGCGCCGCAGCCGGTGTCGGCGCCGCAGCCGGCGGAACCGCATCCGCCTGCACGTTGTCGCTCTCCTTCTCCATATTCGCAGACACGCCCACGCACATCTCCTTCGCAAAAGAAATCGGGTAGAGCTGCATAATCTCGCTGTCCACGAGATCACCGATCTCCATCCTAAAAAAGATCTTTACGAACTTTCCGGTCAGGAACTCATCAATCTCGCTCTCGTCCACATTCTCCGCCAGATCAACCAGCTCCGCGGTCGGCGGGCTTATATCAATCGTCTTGTTTAACATCGAGGACATGGATGTGGCGGAGGAACCCATCATCTGGTTCATCGCTTCACTGATGGCACTGAGGTGAAGCTCGCCCAGTTCCGCCTCGGTGTTCGTACCGTCGCCGCCCATCATCAGATCCGTGATAATCTTAACGTCGTTCTCCCGAAGCACGAGAACATTGCTCCCGTCCAGACCGACGGTATATGCTATCTTAATAAAAACACAAGGCCGCTCATACTGTGACGCAATGTCATCCCATCCGGCATACTCCACATGCGGAGTCGAGATCTCAACCTTGCGGTTCAGCAGAGAAAACAGCGTCGTAGCGGCCGTTCCCATACTGATGTTGGCAATCTCGCCGATGGCGTCTTTCTCGTCACTGGTAAGGTCATCAAACTCCTGCGCCGCCGGCGCATCCGCACCCGGATCGTTCAGCAGTGCGTTGATCTCTTCCTGTGATAATGTTCCATCCATATTACTGTTGCTCCTCTCTGATCACCGAAGTGATCCTCACTGCATAATCATCCCCCGCCGCACCCGGCAGAGCTGTGAACTTACGAATATTGCCGACATACACGTCCAGCTCATCATCCACCCTGCGGTCCAGCCGGATAATGTCCCCCTGCTGAAGGGACGCAAAATCGCTGACCGAAATCAGGCTGTTGCCAAGCACCGCCTTCACCGGAATCTGCGCCCTCTGAATCAGCATCTCGATGGTCTGGGTGTAATCCGTATCATCCTGCGCGGTCATGTTGGCATACCAGTACTTCGTATTCAGCTTGTCGATAACGTCCTCCACGGTAAGGAACGGGAGACAGATATTCATCAGTCCCTCCACCTCGCCGATCTTCAGGTTGATCGTGACAATCGCAATCATCTCGCTCGGCGAAATAATCTGCGCGTACTGGGAGTTGGTCTCTATTCGCTCCAGCCGCGGATGTATATCCACCACATTGTCCCACGGATCAATCAGCAGATTCACACACACCGTCAGAATGCGTTCGATAATCAAAAGCTCAATCTCCGAGAAGTCCCGCACCTTCTCCATCGGGTCGCCCCGTCCGCCCAGCATCCGGTCCACCATACAGTAGCCCAGATTGGAAGCCATCTCAATGATAATATTGCCCTGCAGGGGCGCAAAATTCACAATTCCGAGCAAAACCGGGTTGCTCAGAGCATTTGAGAACTCTGAGTAGGTAACCGCCTCGGAATTCATCACCTCCACCTGCACATTCTTGCGCAGGTACACCGGAAGATTTGTGGACAGAAGCCGTCCGTAGTGTTCAAAAATAATCTCCAGCGTGCGCAGATGTTCCTTGGAGAACTTGGAAGGACGGGCAAAGTCATAATTCTTCACCTGCTTTTCCTTCGTATCCTTCATTTCGTCCACGTCAAGCTCACCGTTTGTAAGAGCCGCCAGCAGATTGTCAATTTCATTTTGGGATAATACGTCGCCCATACGTTCCTCACCACCTGTAACTGTCATAAGACGAACCAAATGCAGTTCAGTCCGTCTTATCTACATTTATACCTGCTGAAATCTATTCCTGCTGAAACTTGGAAAAGTTCACTGCAATAACATAGTCTCCGCCAAACATGGACTGCATTTCCTCCAGAATCAGATCCTGAATCTCCTGCTTCGTCGCAGACTCCCGCACCTCCTCAAGTGTGTACTCGCCGAGGGTTCTCTGGATCACATTCATAATGGACGTGTCCTGTCCGGCAAGGAACTCCTGAGTGTAGGTCTCGTACTTCTCGCTCTCCTTGTAGAGCACCAGCGTCACGTTCACCACCGCGTAGTGGGACTTGCTTTCCTTTACGCCGGTCTCCGGGTCAACGCTCGGAGCCAGACTTGTGGTAATATCCGCGCCGCCGTTCACCTTGTACTCCTCTCTCTCATCAATCGGAATGTTGCCCAGGGCATTGGCCGCACCGCTGTTCAGATCCAGGTCAATTGCCTCGCAGACACGGTCGATCAGCGCGTTCGCCTTCTTCGTCTGCGGCAGCAGCGTAAACATCAGAAGCGCCGTGAGCACAAAGTTCGCAAGAACCAGCGCCAAAATCAATACTGAAATCAGATTCTTCTTCATTTCCTTAAACTCCTCTTATTTAATCCATCAAACCCGAACTGTAAGAATTGTAGATCTTAATCTCGACGCGGCGGTTCATCGCCCGTCCCTCGGCCGTCCCGTTGTCCGCAACCGGAACATAGTCTCCCCGCCCGGACGATTTGATGCTCGCCGGATCAAGGTCCGTATGTTCTCTGAAATACGTCGCAACCGAGAGTGCCCGGTACATGGACAGCACGTCGTTGTTCTCAAACTGGCTCGAGCTGATCGGCACATTGTCCGTGTGTCCCTCCACCTCGATAATGTGATCCTTATACGACTCCAGAATGCGCCCGATCTTATCGATCGTAGAGTACGCCTCCGGAACGATCTCGGCCCTGCCCGACGCAAAGAGAATCGCGCCGTTCAGCTTAAGCTCCACATACTGGCTGTTGAAATCCAGCTCGACCAGCTCCGCCAGATTCGCGTTCTCCACCGCCTCCTGAAGCTCCTGAGCAAGCTGCTCCGATTCCGAGAGCGCCTCCTCCTGAAACTCCTCAAAGACGGAGTTCTTTCCGTCCTTCGGATCATCCATGTCGTCCTCCGCCCTGGAGTTCGCCATCTCGTTGTAGTAGGAGTCCAGAAACTCCAGCTGCCGCACGCCGGCGGAGATCATCTCTCCCTCTCCGATGGCGGAACCGCCCGCAGGCAGAATACTGATAGTGCTCTGCAGCGACGCCACAACCTGTTCCCATTTTGCCTCATCCACCGAGGACATGGAATACAGCAGCACGAAAAAGCACAAAAGCAGATTCATCATGTCCGAGAAGGCGGCCATCCACGCCGGAGAACCAACCGGCGGATCTTCCTGTTTCCTCTTGGCCATTACTCATCACCCCCGCCTGCACTGTCCGCTCCGATGCTGCTTCTCTGCGACGGAGAAAGGAATGACTTGAGCTTCTCCTCAATCACGCGCGGGTTCTCGCCCGCCTGAATGGAGAGCAGACCCTCAATCGTAATATTGCGCAGTGTAACCTCCACACTGTTGTTGACCTTCATCTTTGAAGCCACCGGATTGCACAGCCAGTTTGCAATCAGAGATCCGTAGAGTGTTGTCAGAAGCGCCGTAGCCATGGCCGGTCCGATGGAGGAAGCGTCCTCCATGTTGTAGAGCATGATAACGAGTCCGATCAGCGTACCGATCATTCCCCAGGCAGGTCCCAGCTCTGCCCACTTCTCCCAGAAGCCGATCACCGTCTTGTGGCGCTCCTCCAGACAAACCAGATCCGTCTCGAGAATCCCCCGGACAAGCTCCGGGTCGGTGCCGTCCACGATAAGCATAATGCCCTTCTTGAGGAACTCATCCTCTATGTTGTTCGCGGCTTCCTCAAGCGCCAGCAGGCCCTCCTTACGGCCGACATTGGCGAGGTCAATGATCGTGCGGATAATATCTGCGGGATCTGCCGTGCTCTGTTTGAACACCAGGGAGATACACTTGATCCCGTTAATGAAATCCGAGAGTGTGTGGGCTCCGAGCGTACCGCTCAGGGAGCCGCCGATCGTGATGACGATAGACGGGACGTCGACGAAGTATCTGAAAGCCGACGGTCCCTGGCCGGTAAGAATACCGACGATAACCATTACAACTCCAAGTATAATTGCTGCTAAAGATGCTATGTCCACAACGCTTCACCTTCCATTATATGTATTAGGTTTTATCTGCAACGTTAAAACCCTTATATATGATTTTACTAGACTTTTGCTCTCTTGTCTACTTTCTTTTTGTGGAAAATCGTAATATTTTGTAAAAAAATTTCAGCACAGTGCAGTATCACAAAAATGATGGGAAACAGCATCCGGCCGCTCCCCATCACTCTTATATCATCTTGCTTATCTCTTAAGGTTAATCAGCTCTTCCAGAAACGTATCGGAAGTCGTGATAACGCGGGAGTTCGCCTGGAAACCACGCTGGGTCACGATCATGTCCGTGAACTGTCCCGACAGATCCACGTTGGACATCTCAAGCTCGCCGGAGTTGATCTTGCTTCCGTCCGCGGAAACCTCAACGCCGATGCCGTCAAACTCGCCGGAGTTCAGCGTCGTCTGGTAGCAGTTGTTGCCGATCTTTTCAAGACCGGACGCGTTTGCGAACTGCGCAACCGCGATCTGTCCCAAAAGCTGCGTGTTTCCGTTGTCGTAGGAGCCGTGGATACGCCCCTGCTGGTCAACGGAGATGCTGGTCAGAGCGCCCAGCTTCTTGCCCATGCCGTCTCCGGTCGCATCGCCCTTTAAGGCCTTCATCGAGGAGACGCCGCCGTTGTAGAAGTTGGTCGTCTTGGAGAAATCCATCTCGATCGGCCGGAAGTTACTTTTAGACGAAATATCGGAACCGTTCGCATTTGGAGCGACAGCACCGTTATAAAGACCATAAGGCAGATTCAGCGGGATCGAAGTCGCACCTGCTTTCAAGGCTCCGGTATTAGGACCGCTTGGAACCTCACCTGATACCTGCGTGAAAGTACCGAGGTTTGGATCGTACTCAAGCGTATAGGCGTCGGTTATAACTCCGTTTCCGTCTTTATCCGTCCCCTGCGGAAATATTGCATTTATCATATTGTCTGTCAATCCGGCCAGAGGTGTACGCTTGCCGTTTGTCATTACGTAGTCTCCGTTTTTTTCCTGCTGATAAAGAATCGAATTATTCTTCGAGTCAAGAATATCGTCCAGCTCAATCGTATACTGTCCGTCCACCTCCGTAATGTCACCGGTATTCGCATCCTTTTCTTTTAACGGCTTCACTTGGAATTTCGCAGTATAGCTGTACCCAAGCGCATCGTAAAAGCCGAGCGTCATCACATATCCGCTGTCGTTCTTCAGGTTGGAGTCCTTGCTGTCCAGCACGCCCGACATAATCGCCTTTGTCGTAGCCTCCGGCGCTGCGGTCTGATTATCCGGCGCCATCACC
>CATJJD010000391.1 GCA_949740385.1 uncultured Lachnospiraceae bacterium | reverse complement strand
TGTAGATGCGGGAATCTGTATCGTTCTGTTTGTTATCTGGTTTTTTCTTGACAGGATTTATACGGGGCTGGAGCCGACGGAAATCAGCGTGTTTCGAACGCTTTATCTGATTGTTGGGTTTTTTAGCATTATGTCGTTTCCGTTTGCGCCTTTGTCAGGCGTACTGACTGCATATGAGAAATTTATACAGTTGAAAATCTGTGATATGGGTCAGAAACTGTTCTCCGTCGCGTTGATTGTGATTGCGCTTCTTCTTGGATATGGGGTGGAAGCGGTCGTTCTGGCAAATGCCGCAAGTTCACTTATTTTTATAGTGATGAAAGCAATAATTGTTTTTAAGCAGACACCTGTGCGTATTTGTCTGCATACTGCAAAAAGGAATGATGGGATCATCCGGGAGATGCTGTCATTTTCGATTTGGACGACCGTTTCAACACTGGCATCCCGCTGCATCTTCCCCCTGGCTTCAAGCATCCTTGGCATACTGAGCAACAGCAGGGAAATTGCTGTTTTTGCTCCTGCAAACGCGCTTGAGGGATATTTTTTCAGTTTTGCAGCTGCGGTAAACGGTATGTTTCTTGCTCGGATATCAAAGTATGTTGCAGAGAATGAAAAGGATCGAATTTTTGACCTGATGGTCAGGATCGGTCGATACCAGTTGGTAGTGTTGGGACTGATTTATACGGAATTCATCTGTGTGGGCAGGGAGTTTATGGTTCTTTGGATGGGCCGGGAATATGAAAAAGCTTATTACTGCGCGGTTTTGCTATTTCTTCCCGATTTTTTCATGTATACAGAGCAGATTGCAAATACCATGGTAATTGCTGAAAATGAGATAAAAAGACAGGCGATTGGATCTGTTTTCATGGCGGCTATCTGTGTGGGAGTTTCCGTTCGGCTGTGTGGGAAACTGGGAGCTCTCGGATCGGGCATTGGAATCATGTGCGGCTTTCTGTTTATGTTTTTTTATATGAATGTTGTTTATTCGAAAAGGCTGGGCATTGACATCCGGCGGTTTTTCAAGGAGGTTTATCTGGGATATTTCATCCCGTTCGGTGTCAGTCTTGTGATATCCAGTATGATTATCGAAATGGGGTATACACAAAGCGGATGGGTTCATTTGGGTGTGAAATGCTGTCTGGTAGGGATCATTTATTTTGTTGTAATTATGGTGCTGTGCAGACCGATCAGGGATGCGGTGATAAAGGCAATCAGGCGGTAACAGGGAGGATGGATTCAAATGGACCGGCCAATATTATATATTGGACATTTTCTGTCAGGCAATGAGGGGGATGTAAAAAACTTTTAAGAGAGTTATCGAATAATTTGTCAAATCATCTGGACGTAATATCGGTATCTCCATTTTGGACAAAAAACTCGGAAGATGTGAAATGGCTATCTTCGGCGGATAAATTGATATGGGTTCGTGTCAGGATTCCCTTATTGAATGGGATTTTGAGTTTTTTCAATTGATATGGCATGTATTAAGCTGGAAGAATAAAAAGTGTTAACTTAATTATGGATACTCTGCCCTTCCAGCTGCGTATTGTGAGTTTGTGAATTTTATTGATGATCAGTCAGGAGGAGGAATAGCAAAGGCGGTAGAGACTGTTTTCCCTGACAATGAAGTTAAAGTACGGAATAAGGCATGGAACGCAAAGGAATATGTATATAAGCACAACAACTATAAAGATATAGGCCGTGAGATAGTTGATTTTATATTTGACGGGATCAGCAAATGATCCGGGGTTAATACACTACGGTAGATTGGAGAATAGCATGGATATAAATTTAGCAGATACCAGGGAAATGGGTTCCCATGGACAAAGGGACAGTGGATTTGAACTGCTGAGAATTCTCTCAATGTTTGGAATTCTGTACTCGCATTTTTTTGTTCATTCAGGGATGATTTCTTACCCGTCTAATGGAATCACTTTCAACAAAATCTGGTCACAGTGCATGATGTTGGGTAATTTGGGGAGTGACATTTTTATTTTAATATCGGGATATTTCTTATACGGCAATAAAAGAGTTAGGATTTTAAAACTGGTAAAAATGATTCTTGCTGGTTTGTTTTACTCTATGACATTTTTTATATTGATCGATGTCCTTGGGGGGGTACTGGAGGACGTGTATTTGGACTGATTAAGAGTTGTTTTCCGGTTATTTTTGAGAGATGGTGGTTTTTAACTGCGTATGTCCTGGCTTATATCATATCTCCTTATTTGAGTATGTTTGTAGAACTCGCGGAGAAAAAGACACTGAGGGGAATGATT
>CATJJD010000390.1 GCA_949740385.1 uncultured Lachnospiraceae bacterium | reverse complement strand
GACTTTTGGGGGAAGAATTCTCAACGCCATGAAAGGGCGGCCCTGGCAGCGTCGAAACCCGCTTGGAATGGGACATCTGGGGGATTACTACTCGGAGAACATGGTTCAGACGGGGGTGTACACCGTCCGGTTTGTACATAATGACTGGCTGCAGATCGGGCTGGACGCAGGCTGGATTCCGATGGCGGCTTATCCGGCGGCTGTAATCGGCTGTATGATAAGCAGGCAGCTGTCCGCCTGTAAAAAGTGGATGCTCGCGGTAATATTTCTTCACGGGCTGCTGGATTACGATCTTGCGTATTCGGCTGTGCTCTGTCTTGTAATTGTAATTATGGATGACGTGCAGTGGACGCAAAAAGGGGCGGAAATGCAGTTTGCGCTCAAAAAAACGCAGCTTGCCGCAGGGGCTGTTTTCGGTATCCTTCTCGGGACATACCTTGCGGTTCCTTTTGCCGCCGAGTACGCTATGGCTTATGACTTTGCCGCTTCTGTCTACCCCTGGCACACGGAGGCGAACCTGCGCCGGATGTCGGAGTCGGAGGACATTGACGAGGTGGAGCGGCTGGCAGAGCGCGTCTTAAAGCAGAATGACACATGCGCGCTGGCTTACTATGCGCTGGCGTATGCCGCATACTGGAGAGACGATTATGAACAGGTGATAAGCTGGCAGAGACAGGCCATTGCGCGGGATTATTTTAATTATGAGGAGTACGTCAGCTATGCCGCCATGCTTTATGACGGCATTCTTTACGGCAGCGACGAGGCGGTGCGCAGCCAGTGCCGCGAGGAGCTTATGAATATTCCGGCGCTTCTTGAGGAGGCAAAAGGGCGGCTCTCTGCTTTGGGAAGCCGGATTTTGGATCAGCCGGAGCTGGAAGTGGATGAACGGCTGCAGGAGCTGCTTACGGTTCTGTGAACCCGGCGCGGCGGCTGCTGCCGACCGCTTTTTATCCATGCATCAATGGGAAGAGGAGAGCTTATGAAACATGTGAGAGGAATTGCGGCGGTTCTTACGGCTTTCTGCCTGCTTTTGAGCAGTCCGGCCCTTGTCCGGGCCGAAAATAAGAGCAGCGAAAAGTACGGCGAGGCAGAGTGGGAGCAGCTTCGGGAGGATTACCTGGACACGGAGACGGACCGGCTGATTTTGGTAAAGTGCACGGGCGGAACGAGAGCGACCGTTGAAATGTGGGAAAAGGTGTCGGTATCGGGAAGCTCCTTTGGAGATGGGAAAGCTGCATCCCCGGAGCAGACGGCGGTGGAATGGAACCGGATCGTCTCCTGTAATGCTTACACCGGAATAAACGGGCTGGGCAAGAAAAAGGAGGGCGACCGCAAAACGCCGGTTGGAATTTTCAATATTACCATGGCCTTCGGGCGGAAAAAATCCCCGGGGACGGCCGGAATTTCCTACACGAAGCTGAACAGGTATCATTACTGGTCGGATGAGAGGGACACGTATAACCAGTTTGTCGATGTCAGAGATTTAAACCGCAGCAAAATGAGCGGCGAGCATCTGATCCGCTACGATCCCTGGTACAATTACGCCCTTGCGCTGGATTACAACAGAGCGTGCAAATACAAAAAAGGCTCCGCTATCTTTCTGCACTGTGTGGGCGGCGGAAGGGCCAGCACGATGGGCTGCATAGCGGTCCCCGAAAAAAATATGAAAACGATCGTGCAGAATACAACGGAGCATACGAAGATCTGTATTTTTCCGTCGGAGGAGGAGACGTTTTCGAAGGGCGGGGATTAAGGTCGGAAGGGGGCGTTCAAAAGAGAGAAGCCGCCGGGCGTTATCCGAAGGTGTCGGCGGGCGATTATTCCAGTGAAAAAATTAACGATGCGTGGGAGGGCTACAAGGTAAGGCAGGCTTTCGACAAAATATTTTAGACGGGATCTGACCGGATTAAGGGGGCAGATGTGAACGACAGAGTATATGAGTACAATTCGCTGATTTATGAGGCAGAGCAAAAGGGCGGTGCTTACGTGGACTTTCCGTATGACGTCCGGGAAGAATTCGGCCGGGGCCGGGTGAAGGTACGCGCCACGTTTGACGGGGAAGTGTATGAGGGAAGCATTGTGAACATGGGCTTAACAAATGATGACGGAAGCGTCCGCTATATTATCGGTATTCGAAAGGACATTCGCCTGCGGATCGGAAAGCAGCCGGGGGATACGGTGCATGTGAGTTAGTGTATAATTATCATTGGCAATGACAGGAATAATTCTATACAGAAAAAGGGAAGCAGAGAAATCCCCACTTCCCAACCACACAGTTTTTCTTTAT
>CATJJD010000389.1 GCA_949740385.1 uncultured Lachnospiraceae bacterium | reverse complement strand
TAATGGTTGCTTATCTTTTGAGTCCGGCCGCAGATATGATAACGGGAAGAGGATTTGATATTGAGGGGGGAGTGTATTTATGATGGAAAAACTCTTCGATCTGACAGGGAAAAAAATAGTGGTTACGGGAGCTTCCTCCGGAATTGGGGAAGGGGTTGCCAATATGCTGGGATATTTCGGGGCTCAATGCATACTGGTGGCGAGACGCGAAGAAAAGCTTGAAAAAGTAGCGAATGCTATTTCGGGGGGGGGTAAATACTCAACGGTATTATGCATTTGATCTGGAACAGGTCGGACGGATCGACGAACTGATCCGAAAAATAGTCGGCGATGTCGGGGCGTTGGACGGTATGGCGTACTGCGCCGGTATTTCAGGAACACAGCCGATAAAGACAAACAAAGCGGGATATATGCAGCATATAATGCAGGTGAATTTTTTCGCTTATTATGAAATGATCCGGTGCATGGTAAAAAAAGGAAATCATGCAAATCCATGCAGGATTGTCGGTATATCATCGGTAGCGTCCGCCTGTCCCGCAAAAGGCCAGTCCGCTTACAGTGCGGCAAAAGCTGCGATGGATGCGGCGACAAGGGCGCTTGCGGTTGAACTGGCGGAAAAGGGCGTGTATCTCAATACTGTGCGGCCCGGATGTATTGATACGGAAATGCACCAGGCGTTTCGGAGGGAGACGGGTATAGATCCGATGGACTCCATCCGGGACAGACAGTTTCTGGGGATAGGGATGCCGGATGATGTGGCAAATATCATCACTTATTTATTGAGTTCGGCATCAAAATTTATGACAGGAGTAAATATTGCGGTAGACGGTGGCTACACATGCCACTGACAGCAGTGGGAGAGAAGATATGGTAAAAAATACATACAGTCACATCAGAATATCCGCAATGGCGGCGGCAGTTTCTGATTTTGAACAGTCACTGGAGACATGTGTGGCGGATGAGCGCGCGCCGAAAGATTTTAATCTGGCCAAATTTGTAAAATCTACCGGCGTGAAAGGGCGATATTTGTGCCGGGAAAATCAGACGCCCTCGGATTTATGTGTGGCGGCGGCGGAGCGGATGCTTGCGGAAAAGGGCGTTAACAGGGATGAAATCGGCGTGCTTGTCTATGTAACGCAATCGCCGGATTATCGCAGTCCGGCTACGGCGTGCGTAATGCAGCAGCGATTGCGAATAACGAAAGATTGTGTGGCATTTGATCTCAATATGGGATGTTCCGGATTTGTCTGCGGTCTGAATACCGTTTCGGGACTGCTGTGTGGAAGTACAGCAGATAAAGCGCTGCTTTTATGCGGCGATCTGACCGGGCAGGACATGGAGAGAGATTTTGTCAGTGATAGCGGATATTATCTGTTTGGAGATGGGGGGGCAGCAATCCTGATTGAGAAAACAGATAACGAAGAGCAGCTGATGATTTTGTCTGCAACAGACGGAGAAGGGCTGAAGGTTATATCTTCTCCGGGGAGCTTTTGGAGACATCCAAAATGGAAGTTCGGGAATGCGATGGATGGTGTGGAGGTCTTCAATTTTGCAGTCAGCCGCGTGCCGGAAATGCTGAAAGAATATATGAAGGAGAGGCGGACAGCGCCGGAGGATTACGACATGCTGGTGCTGCATCAGGCGAATCTGTATATTATGAAGCAGATTGCAAAGCGCTCCGGATTTCCGGCGGATAAAATGTCTGTATCAATCGACAAATTTGCAAATACAAGCAGCGTATCCATTCCGCTGTCGATTGTAAATGATTATGGT
>CATJJD010000388.1 GCA_949740385.1 uncultured Lachnospiraceae bacterium | reverse complement strand
GCGCTCAGTGAGTTCGCATGATATTTCCCGCCCAGGTCTGCGATCAGCCCCTGTTTATCCGCACTGTTGTCCGGAAGGGAATTATATACTTCACTGAGTTCTTTTAATACCTCCATTGGATTCCTCAGTGTGGCCACGCCGTCTTTCATATATTCTAGTTCAGCACCTAACGAATGGCAGCGTTCTTCCACCTTTTTGAGCTGTTCCACACTGATTTCTTCGCCGTCAAACTCTCCGGAGACCTGTTGCAGATTCAGTATGATACTCCGGAACGCGCGTCCCACTTCAGGACCGCTTCTTTTTGTGGCTGCAATCATAGTCGCTTCTGCTGCTGTCAGTTCATCAATTGCAACCCATGCATTTGTCGCGAATGAAGCAGAAACACGGGTTGCATCGGCGATGTCGGATAACGATGCAGAATTTCGGTTACTGATATTATTTGCCCCGTCAAGCGCGGCATTTAATTTTTCAACGCTTCCTCCATATTGATAGGCTGCGTCTGTTGCCAGCAAATAATTATTCGCCATCTCCGCGCTCATGTCTCCTGCTGACTGTGCAAGTAATGACAGCTCACCAAGTTCCTTTGACATCATTTCATAACCGGATCTGGCCATTTCCTGAACCGCTGTCAGGTAATTCCCTGACACCTGACCATACTTACTGGCAACACGAAAAGCTTCATCCCCCAATTCTTTTAACTGCTGCTTTGTCATTTCACTGATCTTGGATATTTCTGTCAGTATGGTATCATTTGTTTTAAGCGTTGCCAGGGACTGACGGAATTTATTCACAGCGACAAAGGCAAGCCCAAAGTAATTGCCAACTTTTGCAATCTTTCCCAGCATCCCTTTGATTCTGTCGGTCGTGGAAACTGCTGCATATCCTGTAGCTCTCACACCGGATGTAAATACCTGCAGCTGGTCTGTCGCATTACTTAATTCGTCTCTGTCGCTGACTGCTTCGATTACACCACGCAATCTTTCCGCCTCACCGAGCCAATAAGAGAATTCATTGATTTTTGTGTGCTTATTCGTAAATGCGGCAAGCTGGTTTAACAGTTTTTCCCTTTTCCGATCAATATTGACATGAATC
>CATJJD010000387.1 GCA_949740385.1 uncultured Lachnospiraceae bacterium | reverse complement strand
CGTTTCTTTCTCTGATGATCTGTGCGCTTCTTTTCTGCCTTTTTTCTATCGGAGAAATCGCAAAAACCGGATGCCCATTTTCAACAAACTGCCGCAGCAGATCCGTATAAATATTTTTCTCATTTAACGAATTAAAACTTACCAACGTCAGAAATAATATTTTCATTGTCACCCCTGTTTTCCTTTACTTCTGTACGCCGGAAAATACTGCGTATCTTCCACTTTCCTCACATCGCACAGATACTGATATTTCTCCTCGTCAAAGATCCGGTGCCCGATATAAAAATCTACAACACCCTCCGGCGCAAAGCATTTTTTATATTCAAAGATTCCATCATCCGTTCCATATCCGCCTCCAAGCACAAAATTTCTCAGCCCCTTATTCCTGCACCATTTTATAATCTCATATTTGAGAAAATCGTTTGGTCTTACATCGAAATACGCATGGTCCGTACCGCCCAGGTAGCTGTACGCATTGCCGCTTCCATAAATAACCAGCTCGGTGGAAATAATTTTTTCATCCGAAACAGCATGGAAATACATTACATGGTCCTTCATTCTGTTTAAGTTTTCAAAAAACGGTTTTGAAAAATAGAACGATTGATCCGCCCCGGCTCTGTCCATCGTGGCGTAATATATGCGAAGAAAATCATCGAAAAATGCCCCCGTATTCTCTGCAATTATTTTCACCCCGCAATTAGCTGCTTTTTTCACGTTCTTTCTGACCTTCTGCCGGAAGTCCATCCACAGCTCATCCTGTGACAGTTCCAGCGAACGGACCACATTATGCGTTCGTGTTTCCACCACGCCGTCATAGTGCAAATAATAATCAGAAAACAGTTCAAATCTCACAAATTCGCATATATAGCCGTTGTCGGTACAAAACTGCCCATACTCCCGGTTCAGTTTTTTCCAGTCCGAAACAGTGCCCCGGAAACCGCCGTAACCGTAGGGCGTAATTAAATCAAAATACATTCCCTTCTCCAGGATTCCCTCAAAATGCCTGTCCAGCGCAACATCCCGCTGAAAGACAACATTGACGGCTCTGTCCTGATTATTTTTATACAGAAGTAAAATCGGAGTACCATACCCAAGATTTTCTCTCATAAATGCCCTGCAGTAATCGGAAAGATAAAACACATCGTATTCCCGAAAGGAACGCACAACCGCATCCCACTCCTCTGCCTGTTCCAGACTGTAAACCGCAAGCATTACCGACTCTCCCTCCAAAATTCCCTGATCACTTCCGTCATTCTCTCCATATCCTCCCGCGTATATCTCTGGTCACATACAAGACTCAGCTCCTGCTCATAAATCCGTTTTTCATCCTCCCCCGGTCTGTGGTATTCACTGAGCGGCCAGTGAATGGGGCAGTAAATTTCTCTCTCTGTCAGATAACGTCTGAGACGGTCCCTTCTCCCGTCCGGCACCAGAACCGGCACAAATAAAGGGCAGTCGCCTTCCTTCAGTTCTCTGAAAAGCAGCAGCTCCGGAAACGCATCCATCAAAATTTTTGCGTTGGCTCTTCTGCGGTTTTTTATGTAATCCAGATCCAGTTTTTCTGCCAGTTCCACATCCCGCGGCTCTGCCGGCACAGCTTTGCAATGTTCCAGCCGCTCTTCCGCCTGTGAAAAAATCTGCAGGTAGCGCTTATCAGCCGCTCTTTCGCCGCTCCGGCCGGCATAACCGTTGATATAGGATTTCTTAAGTTCCATGGCGGTCTCACGCAGCGACGCGTAATCACTCCCGTCACAGTCCTCCACGGGAAGCGCCCCGCCGTTTCCCGTCCAGGCATAACCGCCCGTCCGGACACCGCACCATTTACGGAGCGATCCATAGTAATAATCAGCATCCGCATATTCGGCTGAAAAGACCGAATGCGTCACATCCCGGATGACCGCGCCGCTGTATCCGGAAAGGTCATGCGCGCAGTGGGTATACCCGAAATAATCCATCAAAAAAAGAGCGTCACATTTCCTGTTCAGCTCCTGTATCAGCTTTCCGTTTTCATAACATACCCGATAAAAGCATACCCGGATCCCGGCGTCTGTGAATGGCTGAATCATCGTGTGGCAGCACCATGACGGCATTGCCGCAGAGCTTACGCCCTCCATGGCTTTTATAATCGCATGAAGGGCGCTTCTGTCGCTGCGGTACTACTGTATATGATCCGGCCATACCGCACACTTCTGATCGGTTACCGTTATGTCCCAGAATTCACTTCCGGTTTCCCACTCTGTTCTTCGCTTCCTTTTTTACAGAGACAGAGACAATTCTTTCAGTAAACAATAGCAGCACT